>BEHN01000007.1 GCA_002898535.1 bacterium HR11 | reverse complement strand
CCCTTGCCTGCATCATCGCCCCTGTCCGCTTCTGGCCGAGGGCCGCTTCTGGTGCCACGAGGTCCGTCGATGGACCGTCCCCCCAAGCCTCGCCGACCTCAACCGCCGATTGTATCGCACGATTCAGGTCCTGAAGTTCAGCTTCCTGACTCTCGGTCCCCAGGCGCCGCCGGAGCTACCTGCGGGTCCAGCCTGGTTTCGGCTCATCGCCCCGATGGCCGAGATGAAGGGCAAGTTCCAGACGGTCGGGTGCGCCAGCGACGGTCAAAAGTATACTTACGAAATCCTCCGGCGGCACCTGGACGCCGGCGGGGTCGCCCGCCTGCGGCGTATCGAGCGGGGCGACGTCCTTTGGGTGCAAGACCTCCAGCCCGCCGGGCCGGCGACGTGGCGGATCCCCGATACTGGGGCTATCGCGGGACCCCACTGAAGCATCCGTCGAGGGTTCGGCAGGCCGGCCAGTAGACCGATGGGCGATGAGGGAATGGGTAGATAACAGAGCCGTTCGGGAGATGAGAAGTGCGATGGGAAGCGGAAAGGGCATCTCCACGAAAGCACGATGTTTCAGGCATTCGGCAGATGGGCAGTTGGCAGGTGGGCCGATGGGCAGGTCGGCAGATGGGCAGGTCGGGCGACGGGCGTCTATCCCCGGGACACCGGCCGTCATGCCGGTGGCTTCCGGAGAGAGCCCGCCGTCCTGCGGGCGTCCTCCGCATGCACCGCCCGTCCTGGCCGGGTCGATCCCCTCTGAACACCGCCCGTCATGGCGGTGCCATCCCCTCCGAACACTGCCAGGGATGGCGGTGTCATCCCATCTGAACACCGCCAGGGATGGCGGTGTCAATCCCCTCTGAACACCGCCCGTCATGGCGGTGTCATCCTTAACAAGCTTGAAAAATCGAGGTCGCCGGGCCACCGTTTCCGTTTTCCCGGATGGGAACCGCATTTCTCCCAACCGAACGGCTGTGATAAGCAGATTACAAGCCATCTGGCTCTGTGGACATCCCTGAGCCATCGTCTCAAAGCCCCCTGCGGCGTCCATCCCATCCGGACGCCGGCCGTCATGCCGGCGTCCGCCCCCTGTGTCGGCGGGCCCAGGCCTCCCCAGAAGCCTGAAGAGAATATCAACAGAGCCAAGCCATCTCATAAAAGGTGCCTGGAAGCGCTCGCATAAATCCGACCATAGATCACAGACCATAGACCACGGACCATAGACCGGCTTGGGCCCCGGGGGTCTATGGTCCATGGTCTGTGGTCTTTGGTCTGATATCGAGGGTCCGATCCCGGTCCCGTCGGATTTATGAGACTGGTTCTAACATAGCAGAGCCGTTCGGTTCGTGAGAATGGCGTCGGAACAACCTTTCCCCACGCCCGGGAAGCACGATGTTTCAAAGTGACGGAGTGAAGAAGTGACGGAGTGACGAGCGACGGTCTTGGGCCGGTCGGCCGATGGGCCGTCTTTTATCCAAGCCCCGCTCGTTAGAGCGGGGTCGCGGCCATCCGGCCGCCCGGCCGTCGGGGAAGGGACGAGCTACGGCCTTGGGCCGATAGGCCGACAGCGCCCTGGATGGACCAGGAGCGGTCCCCGGGCTTTTGGGGCCCTCGGCCGAACGCCCGAATTCCCGGAGGCCAAACGGCCGTTAAAAATAGAACCGCACGGCCGTGTTCAGCTCGATGAAGGAGGCGTCCAGGTCACTGAGGACGTCGTGGCCCTCCAGCGTGAGCCGGAGTCCCAGCGTCGGACGCAGGAAATACTCCAGACCGACGCCGAACTGGAGGCCCGGGTCCGTGCTCTTCTCCCACGGAGCCCCCGGACCGGCCCGGAAGCGGACTTCATACACGTGGACCCCGGCTTGAAAGAATGGATGCCATCGCCCCAGGTCAAAATGGAGACCGAAGTCCGCTCCGACGAAGGACTCCCGGAGCCGGGCTCCGTCGCCGCCAGTCCGAAAGACGCCGGCCCGAATCGAGACGGACCAGCGGTGGGACAAGAAGAAGGAAAGATGGCCGTTCAAGCCGGGGCCGGCCGGTGTGTCGGCCTCGGCCGGCGCTACGACGGCCGGACCTAAGCCCACGGCGACCTGACCCCGATACTGGGCGTGGGCCTCGGCGCCCCCGGTACAGAGCGCGATCACTGTTCCTACCAGAAGCCGGGTCCACGGACGTCTTTGCATAGAGGCCTCCCCGCCGAAGAGGGACTGGACCGAGGCGCTATGAGGGGCTCAGACGTCCCATTTTACGCTTGAGCCGGAGCTGGACGCAAATCGGGGATCTGTTATCAGAGCGGTTCGGGCGGTGAGAAGTGAGATGGAGAGCGGAAAGGGTA
Organism: bacterium HR11; assembly: GCA_002898535.1. Classification (NCBI taxonomy): domain Bacteria; species bacterium HR11. The sequence continues at coordinate 114,273 of BEHN01000007.1, read as the reverse complement.
CCTCTACGAAAGCACGATTTTTCAAGCATTCGGCAGATGGGCAGGTGGGCAGATGGGCAGGTCGAGAGACGGGCGTCGGTCCCCGGCCCACCGGCCGTCACGCCGGTGGCTTCCGGAGAGAGCCCGCCGTCCTGCGGGCGTCATCTTCATGAACCGCCCGTCCTGGCCGGGTCATCCGGAGGAAGCTTGAAACATCGAGATGGCCGGGCCACCGTTTTCCCGGATGGGGACCGCATTTCTCCCAACCGAACGGCTCTGTTATCAAAGCAGTTCGGCCCATGAGAATGGCGTCGGACCGACCTTCCCTACGACCCGGAAAGCACGGTGTTTCAAGTAAGATGCGGGATGCAAGGTACGAGATCTAAGCCCCGCTCGCCAGAGCGGGGTCCGACCGGATATGGGATGCGGGGACTGAAACGTTCTGTCCCCGGCGGGGTCCTTCCGGGCGGCCGGACGATGTCCGACCGCCCGGTGACCCGAGGTCGGGGCCTTACAGCTTGCTCAGCTCTCCGTTCAGGACCTTATCGACCAACAGGTTCCACGCCTCGCGCGAAAGCTGGACGAATGTCTCGCCCTCGCCGATGGCGACGGCGTCATCGTAGACCCGCACCTCGGGGCAGGCCCCACATTCGAGGCATAGGGAAAGGACGATCCGCGCTTCCATGGTTCACCTCCTTGGGATGATAGGCAGAGAGGCAGGGGGCAGGACTATGAGTTTCGACCTGGAGTCGACTCCCGAGTCCAGGTCGGCGTGGACCGGGGGGAGGCCTTTTCGTAGAATAGGTAAGAATAGATGTCAGGTGTTCGGTGTTGGGCTTTTAGGGGGGCAGGGCTCCGGGGAAAGCCTGATTCCTAAACCCTGACCTCCCAGTCCCAACACCGAACACCTATCTAAGGGTGGGTCAGGCATGGCCGATGCGTCGTACGTTCAGGTCGTATTCCCCGACGGCCGGGTCGTTCAAGTTCCGGCCGGGACGGAGGTCGCCGAGGTCCTCCGCCGCTATGACCCGGACCGGGCGTCCGAGATCATCCTGCTCCGGTCCGGGGACCAGTATTGGGACCATCATTCGGCCGTCGACCGGGACCTGCGGGTCGACGAGCTGATCACGCCGGACCATCCAAAGGCCCTGGAGGTGTACCGGCATAGCTGTGCGCACCTGCTGGCCCAGGCCGTCCAGCAGTTGTTCCCGGAGACCAAGCTGGCCGTCGGTCCTCCCATCGAGAACGGCTTTTACTACGACTTCCTGCGGGACACGCCCTTCACCGAAGAGGACTTGGCCCGCATCGAACGGCGGATGAAAGAGCTGGCCGAGCAGGACATCCCCATCGTCCACAAGTGGCTTCCTAAGGAAGAGGCCTTACGGTACTTCGAGAGCCGCGGGGAAATCTTCAAGGTCGAGCTGATCCACGAACGCGGCGGCGACCCCGTCAGTTGCTACCAGCAGGCCGAGTTCCTGGACTTCTGCAAGGGCCCCCACGTCCCCTCGACGGGGTACCTGAAGGCCCTGAAGCTCCTGTCGACCTCGGGGGCCTACTGGCGGGGCGACGAGCGGAACCCCCAGCTCCAGCGGATTTACGGGACCTGCTTCCCGACGGAGGCGGCCCTCGTCGAGTATCTCACGCAACTCGAGGAGGCCCGCCGGCGGGACCACCGGCGGCTGGGTGCCGAGCTGGACCTTTTCTCCGTCCAGGATTCTATCGGGCCGGGCTTGATCCTGTGGCATCCCAAGGGGGCCGTCATTCGTCGGCAGTTGGAGGAATTCCTGTACGAGGCCCACTTCCGTCGAGGCTATCAGGTCGTCTACACGCCCCACGTCGCCCGGCTCGAACACTGGCGGGTCAGCGGCCACCTGGACTTCTACCGGGACTACATGTTCCCGCCCATGGAGCTGGAAGAGCGGGTGCCCTATCAGCTGAAGCCGATGAATTGCCCGTTTCACATCGTCATCTACAAGTCCCGTCGTCGGAGCTATCGGGAGCTCCCGGTCCGGCTGTTCGAATTCGGGACCGTCTATCGGTACGAACGTTCAGGCGTCCTCCACGGCCTCCTCCGGGTCCGGGGCTTCACGCAGGACGACTCTCACATTTTCTGCACGCAGGACCAGATTGAAGCCGAGATCTTAGGTGTCTTGGACTTCATCCGGGAGGTCCTCGGGGCCTTTGGATTCCATGAGTACAAGGTCTATCTTTCGACGCGGCCGGAAAAGTACGTCGGCACCCTGGAGGCCTGGGAGGTCGCCACGCGAGCGCTTCAGCAGGCCCTCGAGCGGGCCGGCCTGGCCTACGAGGTCGACCCCGGGGAGGGCGTCTTTTACGGCCCCAAAATCGACGTGAAGATCCGGGACGCCATCGGGCGGTGGTGGCAGTGCTCGACGGTCCAGGTGGACTTCAACCTGCCTGAACGTTTCGACCTGACCTACGTCGGTCCCGACGGGCACCCCCATCGGGTCACGATGATCCACCGGGCCATCCTGGGCTCGATGGAGCGCTTCATGGGCGTACTGATCGAGAACTTCGCCGGTGCCTTTCCCTTCTGGGTCGCCCCCGTCCAGGCTCGAGTCCTACCGATCTCAGACCGGCATGCCGACTACGCCCAGCGGATCCAGCAGCGGCTATTTCAACAAGGATTCCGGGTCGAAGTGGACCTCCGGGACGAGCGGGTCTCGGCCAAGGTCCGAGACGCCGAGCTGGAAAAGATTCCCTTTATCTTCGTCGTGGGTGACCGAGAAGCGGCCCAGGAGACGGTCGCCGTCCGGGTCCGGGGCCTGGGCGACCAGGGTCCGTGGCCGGTGGCTCAGATGGAGGCTCACTTCCTCCGCCTGCGGGCGTCCCGTCGGCTGGATTTATGGCCCCCGGAAGAATGACCGGCATCCTTTTCAGGCCGCCATGGACTTGCCAGACCGCTCTCGACGAGGGAGACATCCGAAGCAGGGGTTACGATGGCTTTCATCGAGTGTCGCCAAGTCGTGAAGGAGTATCCGAACGGCGTCCGGGCGCTGGACGGGGTCTCGCTGGCCATCGAACGCGGCGAGTGGGTCGCCATCATGGGGCCCTCGGGGGCCGGCAAGAGCACGCTCCTCCACCTTATCGGGGGCCTGGACCGACCGACGGCCGGGGAGGTCTGGGTCGACCGGATCCCCGTCCATACCCTGGAGGGCGCCGCCGCCGCCGACTACCGCCGCAATTACGTCGGCATCATTTTCCAGCAGTTCCACCTCGTCCCGTACCTGACGGCCCTGGAGAACGTCATGCTGGCCCAGTACTTCCACAGCGTGCCCGACGAAGCCCAGGCCCGGCGGGTCCTGGAACTCGTCGGCCTGCCGAAGGAGCGATTTTCTCACTACCCGGCCCAGCTCTCCGGCGGGGAGCAACAGCGGGTGGCCATCGCCCGGGCCCTCGTCAACGATCCTCCCATCCTCTTGGCCGACGAGCCGACGGGAAGCCTGGACCACGAGGCCGAACAGACCGTCCTGGCCCTCTTCCAAAGGATTCACGCTCGCGGTAAGACGATCCTGCTGGTCACGCATGCCCCTCACGTAGCCCGGTGGGCCCAGCGCCGGATCGTCTTGGAGCACGGCCGCCTGGTCGACGTCGCCGAGCCCTGGACCACCCTGCAGGAGACCCCCGCCGGGGCCGACGCCACCCTCGACCCACCGGAGCCTACCCGATCGTGATGGCATAGTCGATAGGTCGGTACAGGGGCGGTCCATCGTCATAGAGGACTTGGCCCAGTTCCTCCAACATCGACCGCATGTATCTCGGCAATGCAAAGAGGGCTTGGTGGACGGCGCCGTCGTAAAAACGGAGTTTCTCGACCTCACACCGGGCCCGCAGGCGACGGTCAACCTCATCCGCCGTCAGCGTTCGGGGGTCCAGTGCATCCGATGCGATCACGATCCCCCACGGCATCGCAAAGGACGTGATCTGGATCGAATAGGGCGCCACGTACCGAAAGACGGCTCGGAGCGTCTTGTACATCGAGGCGAAGAAGTGAAGTTCGGAAGTACCCGTACTGCCCGACTGGTGGGCCACGATCCCCTGAGGCTTCAGGTGGGACCGAACGATCTGGAACATCTCATAGGTCACCAGCGGGGCCGAGGGCCCGTTCTCCAAGGGCTCGGTGATGTCCATGATGATGACGTCAAACTGCTCGTCCGTCGACGTCAGGTAATGCCGGGCGTCGTCGATGACGAGTTCCGTCCGTGGGTCCTCGAACGCCCCGTCACTCCATTCAGGTAGGAACAGCCGACAGGCCTCCACGACCTGACGGTCGATATCGACCATCACGGCCCGTCGGACCGTCCGATGCCGCAAGACTTCCCGGAGCGTCGCGCCCTCACCGCCACCGACGATAAGGACCGACTCCGGGTTCGGGTGCGTGACCATGGCCGGATGCACCAAGGCTTCATGATAGATGAATTCGTCCGCCTGGGCTGACTGCATCCGCCCGTCCAGCATCAGGCACTTCCCGAAGGCCTGCGTGTCCAGGATTTCGATCTCCTGGTACGGCGAGCGCGCCGAGAAGATCAGCCGCCGGGCCTTGATGAGGTTCGCACTGCTGGGATTGATGAAGTCCAGGAAAAACCACTCGGAGATCTCGTTGGGGTCCTCCTGAACGGGCAAACGGGGACGGCCTAACCGAAACTGTAAGTCCTCGAAGGGTTGCGGCAGGAGCCCGCGCTTGAGCATCACGAAGGCCGGATTCCCAGACCGGAACTCCTCGATCATGTAGCCGACGGCCGAGAGAGGGTCGATCCGTCCACACGTGTAGATGTCGACGGCCGCATACCGATACTCGGGCCACGTGTGGATGGAAAAGTGGGATTCGGCGATGATCACGACGCCGCTGATGCCTTGGGGGGAGAATTTGCGGAAGACCGTGTCGATGATGGTCGCGCGGGACCGGCGCGCCGCCTCCAGCAGAATCCGCTGGACCTCGGGGAGGTCGTCGATGATGCGGGGATCACAATCCCGGAGCTCTAGAAGGTAATGAACCCCGAGGGCTTGCGTCATCGGCCTCACCTCCTTCAAGGAATTTTCGGTCGGAAGAAAAATCCATATCCGCGTCGAATATCGTCATCCATGACACCGACTCCTCAAATGGAGTTGCTTTCATTATAATTCCGCCTCCCCCGGGGGGCAACCCCCACGAAATTGCGGGCCTGTCTCATTTTTAGCGGTGGACAGGTCCAGGATGGTGGAAACAACGAATGGCAAACCGTCACTGTCGCCACTCGCCATTCGCTACTCGCTATTCGCCATTCGCCACTCGCCACTCGCTGTTCTCGGCCAGGAGCAGGTCCAGGGGATGCGCCTCGGGGATCAAGGCCCCCACGACGGCCCCGGCCTCCAGGCGGGCGTTTGGCTCGACGACGACGAGCGCCTGAGACCGGGCCGTCGTCCGAACGATGTGGGACCCCTGCGGACCGGCCGGCTCGGCATACCACCCCTCCGGTCGGACATGCAGGCGGCATCGGAGGAAAAATGTCCGCCCGCCGGGATTCTGCACCGCCCGGCCGAGAGTCACGGGGAATCGGTAGGGAAGCGCCCCGGGAAATCCCTGCACCCACCAGAGCCACGGATAGACGAACGCTTCCAGGCACACGTAAGCCGAGGCCGGATTGCCCGGTAGGCCGAAGGCCCACCGGCCGTCGGCCGTACCGACCCACAGGGGCTTGCCCGGCTTGATGGCCACGCCGGCGATAAGCGTCTCGAGGCCCAGCGACTCCCACGCCTTCCGAATCAAGTCGTATTCCCCGACCGACACGCCGCCTGTCGTGATGACGACGTCGAATCGGTCGAACGCCCGGGCCAGCGTCGAGCGGACGTCCGCCCACCGGTCGGGGAGAAAGGACCATCGCTCGACCGGGATGCCAAGCCGCCGAAGGCGGGCTTGTAAGAAGTAACTGTTGGAGTCATAGATGCGCCCCCGTTCGAGCGGCTGACCCGGCTCGGCGAGTTCCTGACCCGAGGCCAGGACCAGTGCTCGCGGGACCCGGTAGACCCACAGGCGGTCCCGCCCGACCGTGGCGGCCAGGGCGATGTCCGCCGGCGTGATGTACCGACCGACCGGGATCAGGCACGTGCCGGCCGAGAAGTCCTCGGCCGGCGGCCGGACGTTTTCACCCGGCGAAACCGGTCGGCGGATTTGGATCCCTTCCGGCGTCTCGACGACGTCCTCCTGGGGGACGACGGCGTCGGCGCCGGGCGGGACCGGGGCCCCCGTAAAGATGCGGACGGCCGTCCCGGGCTCGACCGTCCGGTCCGGCCATTGACCGGCGGCGACTTGACCGATGACCCGTAGTGCGGGGCGTTCCTCGGGGACGGCGACGTCCGCGCTCCGAACGGCGTAGCCGTCCATCGCCGCATTCGCCCAAGGCGGCTGGTCCGACGGCGCCCGGACGGCTTCGGCCGCGACCCGCCCCAGGGCCTGGTCTAAGGGGACCTCGACCTTACCCAGAGGCCGGACCCGACTGCGCAGGACTTCCAACGCTTCCGTATAGGTCCGCATGGATGCCTCACATAGCAGAGCTGTTCGGTTGGGAGAAATGCGGTTCCCATCCGGGAAAACGATGGCCCAGCCATCTCGATTTTTCAAGCTTGTGAAGGATGACACCGCCATCCCTGGCGGTGTTCAGAGGGGATCGACCCGGCCAAGACGGGCGGTTTAATGAGGATGACGCCCGCAGGACGGCGGGCTCTCTCCGGAAGCCACCGGCATGACGGCCGGTGGGCCGGGGACCGACGCCCGTCTCTCGACCTGCCCACTTGCCCACCTGCCCACCTGCCCACTTGCCCACCTGCCCACCTGCCGACTGCCTATCTGCCGACTGCCTAAACATCGTGCTTTCGTGGAGGTGCCCTTTCCGCTCTCCATCTCACTTCTCACCGCCCGAACGGCTCTGATAGGCCGTTAGAGGGTCAGGCGATAAGTAAGGCAGTAGGGCAGTAAGCTAATGAGGCAGTAAGGGAATGGGGGTAAGTCGTATGGATGGACGACAGGTCGGATACAGTTCGATGTTAGGGAAGTAGAGAGTAAAATCCAAAGACCTCGCCGAGGGCCCCGGTGCTCAGAAAAAGAGATGTCCACCCGGACGACCCGCGTCCCGGCCTACCTGCTCATCCGCCGAATTGCCTTACTGCCTCACTTCAGCGAATCTCGATCCCGAAATACCGTTGGGCCAGCAGGCCCATGGCGTACGTGACGGCGACGGTGCCCGCCACGATGACGGCATTCTCGGTCATCTTCCGCAGGACCGGCGTGCCGGACATCACGGCCAGGAGGGCCGCCATCAGGCCGGCCGCCAGGAACCCGGACACGAACGAAACGACGGGCTGTTGCGCGCCCAGCCAGAAGGGCAGGACTGGAATCAAGGCCCCCAGCAGGTAAAAGACCCCGACGACGAGGGCGGCCCGCCAGGGGTTCTCCCCGGCCGGTTCCTCGACCGCATTCCCCGTGATCTCGGCCAGGACCCGCATCTTGGACCTCTCGACGGCCTGGACCTCGACCTCGGACTTGACGGAGGCGTAGGCCCCGGCGGCCATCGAGAGGGCCCCGGCCACGCCGACGATGGAGGCCGCCAGGGCGACGGTATGGGGGTCCCGGAAAGCCGCGTAGAACCCGCCCACGCTCCCCAAAATCTCGACGAGGCCGTCGTTGAGGCCCAGGATCGTGTGCCGGAAGTCCTCGCTCCGAATGTGCCGTTGGCTGGCCTGCAGGATGGCCTCGTCTTCATGCTTGAGCTCGTCCATCAGGATCGCCCGAATGCCTTCGGCCAGGGGCGTATTCCGATACTGCTCCCATAGCTTCAAGTACTTCGTGACCCCGTAGTGCTCGATGGCCTCCAGGATCAGGAAGGTCAGCTTCGAGCCCAGGAGCCGCCGCAGGAGGAGGAGAAAGCCCATCTTGACCCGCAGGCCCAACGTTAAACGCACGCGGTCCAGGCCCGCCAGACGTTGCCAGAAGCAGATGTGGCGGTCCTCAAACTCGCTGAGATTCCTCAGCATTTGCCGAACGTCCTCGTCCTTCTCGATCCGGGCCAGCCGCCGATAGAGAGAACCGTCAAAGAGCTCGTTTCGGGCCAACCGGGCGGCGATCGACCGGACTTCCGGCGTCGGCAGGCCCTGACGGACCAGCGTCTCGGCCAGGGCTTCCAGCGAAGTCGTCGGCGACGGCGTCATCGGCGAACCTCCGCCTGTCTCTCCCGGAAAGGCCCGAGGGGCCGGGCTTCCCCGCCGGGAGACGCTATCGAAAAAAGATGATAGGCGCCGTCTTCCGATCCATCAACCGACGGCCGGCCGTCATGGCGGCGTCGGCCCCACGCTCCATCGGGTTGGCATCCAGACCCCTTTCGTCGGGGTGAACGTTCTGTTGATCGGGAGATGCCCCGACGTATAATAAGCCCGATGAGGGACGCCTGATGAGGACCCTACGTCTCGAATGGTACCTTCGGTGGGCCGTGCTGGGTGTCCTCCTCTTCCTGGGGACGTGGGGCCTCCATACCCACCTGGAAAACGCTTGGAAGTGCCCCCTCTGCGCCCAGAGCCTCGTCGAGTCCGGTCCGCCAGCGGGGCTCGATGTGTCCCTGGTCTGCCGTCCTCTGGCGCCCCCTGACGTGCAGGCGCCGGTCGCCTGCGCCCTGATCCCTCCGTTTTCCCCTCGAGCGCCCCCCGTCGGATGATACCTCCCATAGGACCGTCTTGGGATTTCATGGAGTGCCGTCCGGTCCTTGGGTAGGTCCCTGACCCCCCCAATCGAGGGCGACCTTCTCTTCTCAAATCTCATATCGTCCTCTTGGAGGACCTTCATGAGACCTTACTCGTACAGGAATTCCATCGATCTTTCGCATAGTCTCTGGCGGCGTCTGGGCGTCATGGGCGTCGTGGCCTGGCTGGTCGGCGGATCGGCCCTCGCCCAGGAACGCCCGGCCGCCGAAACGGCGGAGCTGGAAAAGCTCCGTCAGCAGGTCCAGGCCCTTCAGGCCCGGGTCCAGGCGATGGAGGCCCTCCTCCGACAGGTCGAGGCCCTGGCCGCTCAGGTCCAGGCGCTTCAACAGGTCACGGACCAGATCCGCCAGCTCTTACAACAGCCGACTTCCCCGACGGTCCCGGCGGGACCGGACCAGGAATTGGAGCGTCTGAAGCAGGAGATCCAGCAAGCGACGCCACCCCCGCCGCCCCCGCCGGCGGAATCGACGGCGGCGGCCCCGAGCTCCGGTGCCCTGAACCTCAGCAAGCTGAATCCCGAGGTCACCGTGACGGGCGACGTCCTGGGCCGTTACACGACGCCCTCGGGAGACTCGGCCGACGGGTCCGACCAGCCCTTTGTCCTTCGGGAGATCGAGTTCGGCTTCGTCTCCATGCTCGACCCCTACAGTCGGATGAAGGTCTTTGCCTCCTGGGAAGACGGCGAGATCCACCTGGAAGAGGCCTACGTCGAGTGGCTGGCCCTCCCGGGGCGCCTGCGGCTCTCGGTCGGACGCCAGTTCCTGCAGACCGGGATGTTAAACCGATGGCACCTGCATGCCTTCCCCCAGGTCGACCCGCCCCTGGCCATGCAGGAATACCTGGGCGAGGAGGCCCAGGTCGCCCAGACGGGCGTCCACGCGGCGTGGCTCCTCCCCAGGCTTTGGAGTTCGTCCGGCGAGGTCGTCGTCTCGCTCGTCGCCGGCGATGCCGACGGCTTTCGGGGGAACTCCCTGACCCGGCCGGCCTGGCTGGCGTATCTCAACAACTACTACGACCTGTCGGACAGTACGTTCCTGGAGTTCGGGGCCTCGACCCTCTGGGGCCTCGCCGAACGGGAGCCCCGTCTGCGGCATCGAATATGGAACGCCTTTGCCCGGTTCAACTGGACGCCGCCCGAGCGGGCCAAGTACCGGGGCCTGGACGTGTGGTTGGAAGTGTTCCTGAACCGTTTGGAAGTCCTGCCGACGACGCTGGAGACGCCGGCCGCCATCCTGCCGGCCCCGCCTGTGTGGCAGTCCCGCTGGGGGGGCTTCGGCTTCGTCGAGTACCGCTTGGACCAACGGTGGCTGGTCGGCCTGCGGGCCGACTACGTCCAACGGATGGACGAGGCCGGTACGACCGTCTGGGGTCTTTCGCCGGTCCTGACCTTCTGGCAGAGCGAGTGGGTCCGCCTGCGGCTTCAGTACAGCTATCTTCGGACGGGTCGGATGGACCGTCCGACGGAGCATCGGGTAATGTTCCTCCTGACGTGGGCGGCCGGGCCGCACAAGCATGAGAATTACTGATTCGGTCGGCAGAACGGTTTGGCCCGTGAGAACCTTACGAAGCCTGAGAAATCGTGCTTCCTGGGCGCTGGGAAAGGTCGATCCGACGCATTCTCAAGGCCCGAACGGCCCTGCGAACAGACCCAGCCCACTGCGGATCTGCTCGGGATGGAGGTGGCTATGCGGCGTCTTAGACGGATCGGAGTGATCGGGATCTTGGTCTGCATCGTTTGGGCCCAAGGCCCTCCGGGGACGGCTCAGCCGAAAAAAGTCCGGGTCGTCGCCACGCTGACGAACTATGGGTTTGTGGCCCAGCTCATCGGGGGGCCTTACGTGGAGGTCGTCTCCATCGCCGACGGGACCGAGGACCCCCACTTCGTGAAGCCCAAGCCGAGCTACGCCGTTCTCGTCCAGAATGCGGACCTCTTTATCTCGACAGGCCTCGACCTGGAGCTCTGGGAGCCGGCCCTCCTGGCGAAGGCCGGCAACGCCCGCATCATGCCGGGCAGTCCTGGTTACGTCTCGGCCTCGGCGGGGATCCGACTCCTGGAGGTCCCGGCGATGGCTTCCCGGGCCGAGGGCGACATTCACGTCTACGGGAATCCCCACATCTACACGAGCCCCTGGCTGATGAAGCGGGTCGCCGCCAATATCGCGGCGGGCCTCATCCGGGTCGACCCGGCCCACCGGGACATTTACGAGCACAACCTCCAGCACTTCAAGGACGAGGTCGACCGCCGTCTCTTCGGCGACGCCCTCGTCCAGATGTTCGGGGGCGACCTCCTGGACCGGCTCGTGGAAAGTGGCCAGCTTATCTCTTTCTTGCGGTCCAAGACGTATCAGGGACAGCCTCTCATCGACCGCTTGGGCGGTTGGCTCAAAGCAGGCTTGGTCTTCCGGGACCGGAAGGTCGTGTGCTACCACAAGGACTGGATCTACTTTGCGACCCTCTTCGGTCAGCAGATCGTCGATTACATCGAGCCGAAGCCGGGCATTCCGCCGTCGCCCCAACACGTCGCACAGGTCATCGAGCGGATGCAGAAGGAGAACGTCCGGGTCCTCATCGCCGCCGTTTATTTTGACCAGGAGAAGGTCCGGACCGTCGCCGAGCGGGCCGGGGCCGTGCCGGTTGTCATCCCGATGGGCGTGACGGCCCAGTTCCCGACATACTGGGACGTCGTGGACTTTTGGGTCCGGTCCATCGCCGAGGCCTTCCAACGGGCCGGGAATCCGGGGATCCGGGAATCCGGGAGTCCGGCCATTCGGGAGTTCGGGAGGTCGGGCCGGTCGACTATTTTCATCCCAGCCCCGCTCGTTAGAGCGGGGGCCGGAGCTATCCGGCCGTTCGGGAGTTCGGCCGTCTGGGGATAGACGGGCGATGGTGACCCCTCGGGGTGCCGCCGGTCCTGAGCGAAGTAGCAAGCCCCGGGGCGTCCGGCGCCTTTCCCGGAAGCGCTGAGTCCAGACGCCGTGATGAAGTGCACCGCGGCTCAGGCCACCGGCATGATGATGAGTGCTTCAGGAGATTCGGGTCGGACGCCCTCATTCCCGAACTCCCGAATTCCCGAATCCCGGATTCCCGAATTCCTGAACGGCCGGACTCCCGAATTCCCGGGAGGTAGCGATGGCGCAGGTCCTGGAGTTCATGAGCACGCCCTTCCTGGCGTGTCTGGTCCTGATCGGCATCCATGCCTACTTTGGGATCCACGTGATCGAACGGGGCATCATCTTTGTCGACTTGGCGATGGCCCAGATTGCGGCCCTCGGCGGGATGATGGCCGTGTTTTTCCACCGCACGCCGAACTCGCCCGTGGGCTATGCCCTATCGCTGGGGGCCGTCGTCCTGGGCGCCTTCGTGTTGGCCTGGACACGACACCGGGAACAGCGGGTCCCTCAGGAGGCCTACATCGGGATCGTGTACGCCGTGGCCACAGCGGCCAGCATCCTCTTAGCGAACTGGGCCCCCGAGGGCTCGGAATACGTCAAGGAGATGCTGGAAGGCATTATTCTGTGGGTCCGTCCCCGCGACGTGGCCCTGGATGCGGCCGTATACGGGGTCATCGGCCTGGTCCATGCCCTGCTGTTCCGCCGGTTCTGGCAGATCTCCCAGGACTACGAGGCCGCCCGGGCGGCGGGCGTGCGGGTTCGATGGTGGGACTTCGTGTTCTACGTGACCTTTGGGATCGTCGTCATCTTCTCCGTCCGGGTCGCCGGCGTCCTGCTGGTCTTCTGCTTTTTGGTCATCCCAGCCGTCATCTCGGCCCTGTTCTTGGACGGTTTCCTGCCCCGCCTGCTGACGGCTTATGGCCTGGGGACCTTCATCACGGTCGTCGGCCTGCTGGCCTCGTGGGCCTACGACGCCCCCAGCGGGCCGATGGTCGCCGTGACCTTTGGAGCGGCTTTACTGGCGGCCCACCTCGTCCGTCCGTGGGCTACGGCCGCCTCGGCATGGCGGCGACGCTTGGCCCTGGGCGGCGTGGCGGCGGCCCTCCTCGTCGCCCTCGGTATCCTGATCTTGCAAGTCCAATCGGGGGTCCCAGCGGCCCGGCCCACGGTGCACGTTCACGAACCCGTCGAGACGGCAGAAGGGCCCCCGGCAAAGGCACAGACGACGAATCGCCGGGCCTTTCGGGACGCCGAGACAGAGAGCCAGTGGCTGGTAGACCTTTACGAACGCCTCCTCCGGACTTCGGACCCCGCCGAAAAGGCAGACTTCCTGCGGGAGATCCAGCGTCAGTGGCCTCGGCCGCCGGCGACCCTGCCGGCTGAGCTGAAACATGCACCGACGGCCTGGGTCGACCGCTACTTCTGGGCCCGCCTGATGACTGACTGGGGTCATCCCGAGGGTCTCCCGACCCTCTGTCGGCTCCTGGACGATGCGGACCTGGCGACGGCCCGATACCGGTTCGACATTGCCCAGACCCTCGAACGCCAGGGAATCCACCTGGACTACGACCCCCTGAATCCCGACCCGGCCCGATACCACCGGGCCGTCGAGCAATGCCTGGCGGCCGTCGGGCGATGACAGCGGCGGCGGTTTTTGGTAATCTGACAGAGCCGTTCGGTTCGTGAAAACCCGCAGGGATTCGGCTTTATTGGCTCATGGCTTATAGCTGATGGCTCATGGGACTATGAGCCATGAGCCACGAGCTATGAGCCAATGCGGCTATGAGCCATAAGCTATGAGCCCATAGCGGCTATGAACCATCCATCACCCTGGCTCGTCACTTCGTCACTGGGGATGGGAAAGGTGGTCCCGATGCCATTCTCACGAACCGAACGGTTCTGCTGAGTCTCGGGAAGGCGCCGATGCGGATCCTGATGTTGGCCCCGGAGCCGTTCTTCACGCCCCGGGGGACGCCCTTTTCGGTCCTTCACCGGCTGAAGGCCCTCAGCGACCTGGGCCATCAGGTCGACCTCGTCACGTACCCCTTTGGGGAGGACGTCGCCCTGCCGGGCGTGCGGATCGTGCGCTGTGCCCGACCGCCCGGCGTGCGCAGTGTTCCCATCGGGCCGTCCCTGCGCAAGATCTGGCTGGACCTCAGCTTGTATCAAACCGCCCGGCGCCTCCTCCGGTCTGAACGCTACGACGTCGTCCACACCCACGAGGAAGCCTCCCTCATCGGCGCGTGGTGGCAGAAACGGTATGGCCTGCCCCATCTGTACGACATGCACTCCCTGCTGAGTCAGCAGATGCACAACTTCGGTGTCCCCCTGGCCCGAGTCGCCGCCTGGGTCTGGCGGGGATTCGAACGGTGGGCGATTCGCCACACGCGTGCGCTCATTGCCATCTGCGATGAGCTGGCGCATGTCGTCCGCCGCCTGCGACCGGACTTACCCTACGAAGTCATCGAAAACGTCGGCGTCGCCGAATTCATCGAGCAAGTCTCCGACGATGAGGTCCGCCGGGTCCGCCAGGCCGTGAATCCCGACGGCCACTATCTGGTCGCCTATATCGGGACTTTCGAGCCCTATCAGGGTCTGGACATGCTCCTGGAAGCCATCGCCCGTTGGAAGGCTGACTCCGACGGCTCGGCCGTCCGATGGGTCCTGGCGGGCGTCGAACCCGAGCGGTATGCGGAATGGGCGGATCGTTTGCGAGCCTTGGATTTAGAGGACTGTGTTCGGCTCTTACCTCGGATGAGTCCCCAGGAGGCCGCCGCCCTGCAGAAGGCCGCTGACCTCTTGGTGTCGCCCCGGCGGGCCGGGACGAATACGCCCCTGAAGATTTACAGCTATCTCGCCGCCGGGCGGCCGATCCTGGCGACTCGTCATCCGACCCACACACAGGTCCTGACCGACGAGGTCGCCCTCCTCGTCGAGCCGTCGGCCGAAGGGCTCCTGGCCGGCTTGCGGTATGCCCTCGGCCATCCAGACGAGGTCGAGCGCCGGGCTCGGCGGGCCGTCGAGTACTTTCGGGCCCGCTACAGCTATGCCGCCTACTTGGAAAAGACGGCCCGCATCGTTGAGGTGGCCGCGCGGCGGGAAGGCGCTAAGGCAATAGGGTAGAACCAGTCTCATAGCAGAGCCGTTCGGTTGGTGAAAACCCGCATGGATTCGGCTTTTTCGACCCTTCGGGAAGGACGGTTTTCAAGCTTTGGCAGATAGGCAGTTCGGCAGATGGGCAGATGGTCCCAAAAGCCCTGGGGCTGATCCTTGCCCACCCGGCTTCTATCTGCCTATCTGCCGACCTGCCCATCTGCCGGATGCTTGAAAAACCGTGCTTCCCGGGCGTTGGGAAAGGTTGTGCCGACGCCATTCTCACGAACCGAACGGCTCTGCTATCACTACCGTATGGCCTTATTGCCTTACTGCCCGCATGAGGGGGCGCGCCTCACTCGTCCTCGATCTTGTAGGGGAAGGGGTAGCCCTGGAGGACGTCCCGCTTATTGACCTCTTTCAGGAGGGCACCCAGGAAGGCATTCAGCTGGTCCAGTAAGGCCGTCCGGGCGGCGGGCGTGCGGACCCGCTGGACCTGCCGGTAGAACTCATCAAAGTGGGTCCAGTCCCGGTACATCAAGAAATGCATCGTCGTGTTACGGAACCGACGGAACTCTGAGACCAGCTCGCTCCACCGGTCCCAGGCGTGGTTCCGCCAGATGTCCCGTACGAGCTGACGGAGGGACCAGAGGTCCTCCCGCAGGCGGAGCGACTGTTCCAACTTCGTCCGATAGTTGGGAAACAGGACGGTCCCCGAGAGAGAGGGGTCGGCCGTCTGGAGGAGGGACAGGATCGCCTGTTGGAAGGCGTTCCGCAGGATGCCTTGACTGTTTTCCAATCGCATGTAGAGGCCAGCCGACCGTTGGACCTCCAGGAACCCCAGCATCTCCCGGTGGATGACCTTCTTCATCTCCATCTGGAGGGCGAAAAGCGTACCCTCCAGGGCTTCGACCCAATCCGACGGCCACGGATGGACCTGGACCAAGAAGCGGTCCCACCGCCGTTTGAGCCGCTGGACCTCGGCATTCAAGAGGATGAAAACCATGTAATTCCGCCGAAGGATACCGATGTCCTCGGATAGGGGCGGGAACATCTCCAGGTAGGCCAGCCACTGATACAGCTTGGCCACGACCCAGGCGACGACCGGCCGGACGGCGGGCGGCAATTGATACCGGCACAGGTAGCGGACCTCCGCATGGGGGATCTCATCGACGCCGGGGATCAGGGACCGCTGAACCAGCCAGGCCGCAATCGGCGTACTCAGCACGTGTTGGCGGAAAATCCGACCCATGACGACAAAGGCCGGATAGGCGACCCAGGGGGCTTGTCCCATGTGAAAGGCCAACGTGCGAAATTGACCGACAGTATCCATGAACTGAAGCATCTGCTCGTCCGGCGTCTGGCTGACCGTCGGCCAGGGCTGGAGTAAAAACCAACCGGCCTCGTCCTGCAAGAGGCTCCGGAGGTACTCCCGGAATTGATAGCGTTCGACCGACTCGACGGAGACCAAATGGGCGGTCGATTGAAGGAGGGCCGCCATCCCGTGGGCGAAGACCTGGACCTCAGGGACAAAATTCTTGAGGTTCAGGGGCGTCGAGGCGTCTTCCCGGCTGGGGTGATAGTGGAGGACGAAATAAGCCAGACTGGCGCGGAACCACATACAGAAGGCGTGAGACCACTCCCGGGCGACTTCGGCCCGCTGTTGAAGCCATGCATGCCAGTCTGTCGTCACGGTTCGTCCGACGATAGGTCCACCCCCACCCTACCACGGTTTCATTCGACACCCAGGCCCCCCCCCCCACGGGCGAATTACTGGGAGAAGCTCTTCAGGGCCTCGGCTTCGTCTTTATAAACCTCGAAGACCGTCATCAGGTGCGTGATGGTCAGGAGGTCTTGGACCTTCTTGGTCAGGTTCAGGAGTTTCAGATCACAGCCCCGATTGCGGGCCGCCGTGTAGGCGGCGACCAGCTCGCCGATCCCGGCACTGTCCATGTAAGATACCTCCCCCAAGTTCAAGAGGATCTTCCGCCGACCCCGCTCGAAGAGTTCGTGGATTTTGTTCCGCAGTTGGACATCACCCTCGCCGATCGTAATCTTGCCGGAGACGTCCAGGACCGTCACGTCTCCGACCTCACGTTCCCGAATTTGCATCGTAGCCCTCCTTGGGGGGGATTTTCAGGACGTCCCCCGGTCGAATTGGGGCGTCCGCCGACAGGCCATTATACTCCAGGAGTCGCTCCAGGGGGACCCCATAGAGGCGGGCGATGCGAAAGAGCGTCTCTCCACGCCGAACCCGGTGAACGACCGACCCTTCGACCCCCTCGGACCCCAGGGTCGCTGAAGAGGCCGGGACCCGCAGGACCTGACCGACACTCAAGCGGTGGGGCGACACCTCTGGATTCATCCGGCGGAGGACTTCGACCGACACGCCCAGCCGCTGGGCAATGCGGTACAGCGTGTCACCGGGTCGGACCCGATACGTCGTCGTCGACGTCCTGAAGGCCAGGGGCTGACCCCAAACGTCGGGTCTATCGGGACCCCGTGGAATCCGAAGAACCTGACCTGGCCGCAGGCGGGCATCGGTCGCCGAAAGTCCGTTCCATTCGGCCAGTCGCTCGACCGAGACCCCAAAGCGTCGGGCGACCCGATGGAGGGTGTCGCGCCGCCGGACCCGATAGACGAGGACATTCTCGACTGTCGTCCGAGGGATCCGCTCCAGGACTTGGACCAGTCGGGCCCCGACGTCCTTTGGGACCC
This sequence comes from bacterium HR11, assembly GCA_002898535.1. Lineage (NCBI taxonomy): Bacteria > bacterium HR11. The sequence continues at coordinate 96,844 of BEHN01000007.1, read as the reverse complement.
GCAAGACATGGGTGACACCGGCCGGGATGTACTCCCGACGCAGGCTGGCGTTCAAAAACCGCAGGGGATCGTAAGGAATCCCGGCCGCTTGGGCGACCGTGGCCAGACGGACCCCGCCCCGGGCCGGGACTTCCTCCCAGGCCAGGGGCGGTGCCGAGGGGACTTCAAAGCCGAAGCGGTCCGGATGCTTTGCAATGATCAGAGCGGCGATGAAGGCCGGCACGTAGTTTCGCGTCTCGGCTGGAATCAGGCCCATCCGGCGAATGGCCCAGAAGTCCCGGACGCCCGCCCGCTCGACGGCCCAGGCGATGCGGCGCTCCCCCACGTTGTAAGCCGCCAGGGCCAGCCACCAGTCCCCAAACATTTGATAGAGGTCCTTCAAGTAAGCGATGGCCGCCTCCCCGCTCCGGACGATGTCCGAACGTTCGTCCAGCCACCAGTTGACCCGGAGCCCGTACCGCCGAGCCGTGCCCGCGATAAATTGCCAGACGCCCTTGGCCCCCGCCCGCGAGCGGGCAAAGGGGTTGAACCCACTCTCGATCAGGGCCAGATAGGCCAGGTCCTGGGGAAGGCCGGCCTGGGCAAACTGCTGTCGATAGAACTCCAGCAGGAGGGGCATTCGCTGAAGGCCCCGCTCGAATTCCGACCGCCGCACCGTCTGGAAGGCCTTGATCATCTCGGTCACGGCCTGGACGGCCGTAGCGTCCAGTCGAAGGGGCAGGTCGAACTGGACGGCCGCCTGACCGAGCCACGTCCGGACGACGTCGACCTCTTCCTTGGAGACGAAGACGTGGATGTCCTTGACTTGGTCGATGATGGCCGGTTCGTAAGATTCGCCCAGGGCGATCCCCTGCGCCTGCAGGCCCTGTTCGAGTTCGACGGTCATGTGCATGATCTCTTCCAGGAGGGCTTGCGCCTGGGCGTACAGGGGCGAGTCGGGCGGGACCTGGAGGAGGAGGACGGCCGCCTCGTCAAAGGCCAGTTTGGCCTGGTCGTAACGCTCGTCCTGGACGGCCTGCCGGGCTTCTTGAAAGCGCTGGCGGGCTTCCCGCAAGACGTCGCCCTGCCCTGGATTCGGGGCCGGCGTCGAACGGGACGAGACGGTCGGACTCGCCGGAGGCTTGGACGCCGTCGGTCGATGGACGCCGCACCCGGCGAGACCCCACCCCAAAAGCAAAGCACCCCATGCCCATACCCAGTGATGCGACCTGGGCCCTCGCATCATCCTCAGCCCCCATGGATCTGAAAGGGCGGATCTCGGTGCCACCGCGACGACGTGATGAAATCAGGCCAGGGGCCCGCGCGCGCCCCAACCGGCCCAAAACGATGGTTTACCACGTCATCACGAAGCCTACATCAATTCGGCCGGAAAGCCGTGGCGCGTGACCCAAGCCCGGCCCCCTGAAAACGGCCCTATTCTACCGAGACGACCCTCTGCCTGTCAAAAGCCGGGGGAGGAGGTGACTGTTCCAAAACTGGTGGGTGAAAGGGCGGAAAAACTCATCCCAGCTGGCCGCGGCTCGGACCGGGCCTAGTCACGGAAAGAAGCCACTCCAGTCCTGCTTACTCGACCGATTTCCCCACCGAGAATGGAACAGTCACGGGAGGAGGGATGCGGCGGGAATCGGGAGGGGTCGGTTAGCAGAGCCGTTCGGTTGGGAGAAATGCGGTTCCCATCCGGGAAAACGGTGGCCCGGCCATCTCGATTTTTCAAGCTTGTGAAGGATGACACCGCCATCCCTGGCGGTGTTCAGAGGGGATCGACCCGGCCAGGACGGGCGGTTTAATGAGGATGACGCCCGCAGGACGGCGGGCTCTCTCCGGAAGCCACCGGCATGACGGCCGGTGGGCCGGGGATAGGCGCCAGTCTCCCGACCTGCCCATCTGCCCACCTGCCCACCTGCCCATCTGCCCATCTGCCGACCTGCCCATCTGCCCACTTGCCCACCTGCCCACCTGCCGACTGCCCATCTGCCAAATGCTTGAAACATCATGCTTTCCGGGGGATGGGAAAGATTGTTCTGACGCCATTCTCCTGAACCGAACGGCTCTGTTAGTCTTCATACCGCTTAAAGATCAGGCAGGCGTTGGTGCCCCCAAACCCGAAGGAGTTCGTCATGGCGACCCGAACGTCTTGACGGCGGGCCTGATTGGGGACGTAGTCCAGGTCGCACTCGGGGTCCGGATATTCGTAGTTGATCGTCGGTGGGATGACGCCGTGGCGGATGGCCAGCACGCAGACGGCCGCCTCGACGCCGCCGGCGGCGCCCAAGAGGTGACCCATCATCGACTTCGTCGAGCTGATGGCCAGCTTCCGGGCGTGGTCCCCAAAGACGGCCTTAATGGCCAAGGTCTCGATCTTGTCGTTCAAGGGCGTGGACGTCCCGTGGGCGTTGATGTAGTCGACCTCTTCGGGGGCCATCCGGGCGTCCTGGAGGGCCATCCGCATGACCCGGATGGCCCCGTCCCCGTCGGCGCAGGGGGCCGTGATGTGGTAGGCGTCGCTGTTCAGACCATAACCGACGATCTCGCATAAGATGTCGGCCCCCCGGTCCAGGGCATGCTCCAGGGACTCCAGGATCAGGATCCCGGCGCCCTCTCCCATCACAAAGCCGTCCCGCTGAGCATCGAAGGGGCGGCTGGCCTTCTCCGGGGCGTCGTTCCGGGTCGATAGGGCGTGCATGGCGGCAAAGCCGGCGATGGCCAAGGGCGTGATGGCCGCCTCGGCCCCGCCGGCGATGGCCACGTCGGCGGCCCCCCGCTGGATCAGCTTAAAGGCGTCCCCGATGGCGTGGGCACCCGTCGAACAGGCCGTGCACGGGGCCACGTTGGGGCCCTTGGCGCCGGTCCGGATCGAGACGACGCCGGCGGCCATATTCACGATGACGGCCGGGATGAAGGCCGGCCAGATCCGGCGGGGCCCCTTCTCCAAGAGGGTCTTGTGCATCTCCTCGATCATGGGAAACCCGCCGATGCCGGAGCCGATGATGACGGCGACCCGGTCCGCCTCCTCGGGTCGGACCCGATAGCGGGCCATCTCGAGGGCCTGCTCGGTCGCCGCCACGGCGTACTGGATGAAGAGGTCCATCTTCCGTAAGTCTTTCTTGTCGATGTACGGCAGGGGGTCGAAGCCCTTGACCTCGGCGGCGATACGGACCGGAAAGTCCTCCCCCAGTTCGTATCGCGTTACGTAGCCAACACCGCTTTGACCGGCGACCAAAGCCTCCCAGCTCCCCTCCGTCGTCGGATGGAGCGGCGTGACCATCCCGATACCGGTGACGACGACTCGACGGGTCATCGGGGTCTCCCTCAGACGAACCCGCCGGCCTCACGTCGAGGCCGACCGGGACATGTACTGAGCGATAAACTGGACTGCGTCCCCCACGGTCCGGATTTTTTCCGTGTCCTCCTCGGAGATCTGAATCCCAAAGGCCTCTTCCAGGTTCATCACGATCTGCATGACGTCCAGCGAGTCCGCGCCCAGGTCCTCGATAAACCGAGACTCCATCCGAATCTGAGTGGGGTCCTTGTCCAACTGCTCAGCGATGATTTGAACGACTTTTTGCTCGATTTCCCGGTGGTCTTGCATAGGACGCCTCCTGTCGCCATTGGACTCGATGGGGCCTCATCTTAGACGACAGGCCGGGAAAATGCAAACGTCCGAGGTACTGACCGCTTATCACTTTTGGGGTAGGCCAAGGGCCCCAGGTCGCCTCCGATGGGAAGACGGAGGTGAGACCCATGGGCCCCATGACACGATACCCCAGGGGGAAGTCGCCGCTCCCCGCCGAAGACCCCGGCCCTGGGGATGGCGGCCCCGGCTTTGGGGCCCCGGCCCCGTCGTTTCGTCCGGCTGGGGATTCAACTCGGCCGTGCCTGGAATCGGCTCGACCGGCTCTGGCGGAACCCTCGGCTCACGGCCCAACGCCTTCGGCTCCTGGGCGCGGGCCGCTCTCGACAGGACGGAAGGGCATCACGACCTCAAGATGCGGGTGGCCTCGGGCGATCCCGGTCCAGGGGGCGGCCTCCTGGAGCTGAAGCCGTCGTCCGCCTCGTCGCCGAGGAACCCGCGGAGCCGTCTCCTGTGCGCCTGGCCCCTGGCCTGCCGGGTCCGGCTGGGTGTCCGCTTCATCCGGCCACATCTCCCGTGGCCTCCAACTCCGTGTCTTGGCATGGGGGCCGTCCGCCGAGGCCGCCTCATGGAAGTGATAAACGCTCAGGCAAGATGATAACTCCTCCGGCGTTCGGCGAGGGCCATCTCCCATGGGTCGATCACCGCCCCCTACCTGCCTATCTGCCGACCTGCCTTATTGCCTTATTGCCCTATTCTCGATCGGCCTCTATCCTAAGGCCGGAGAAGGGACGATGGCCCGACGCATTTACCTGGATTACAACGCCACGACGCCCGTCGCCCCCGAAGTCCTGGAGGCGATGCTCCCCTTCCTGCGGGACCGCTTCGGCAATGCCTCGAGCGTCCACTGGGAAGGACAGGTCGCCAAGCAGGCCGTCGACGACGCCCGGGAGGCCGTGGCGGCCCTGCTGGGCGTCGAGCCCCGGGAGATCGTCTTCACGTCCGGCGGGACGGAGGCCGACAACCTGGCCGTCCAGGGGGTCGCCCGCCAGTATGCCCGCCGGGGCCGCCACATTCTCGTTTCGGCCATCGAGCATCCGGCCGTCCTCGAAGCGGCCAAGGCCCTTCGATATGAGGGCTTCGACGTCGAGCTGATCCCCGTGACGGCCGACGGCATCGTCGACCTCGACCGCTTTCGAGAAATGCTCCGACCCGACACGGTCCTCGTCTCCGTCATGGCGGCCAACAACGAGACGGGCGTCGTCCAGCCCGTCGAGGCCATCGGGGCCCTCTGTCGGGAGCGGGAGATTTTCTTCCACGTGGACGCCGTCCAGGCCGTCGGGAAGCTCCCGGTGGAGCCCCGCCGCTGGGGATGCGACCTCCTGAGTCTGTCGGCCCACAAGATTTACGGCCCGAAGGGCGTCGGGGCCCTATACGTCCGGCAGGGCGTGGACCTGACGCCCATCATTTATGGGGGATTCCAGGAGCGGGGTCGCCGGTCGGGGACCGAGAACGTACCGGGCATCGTCGGCCTCGGCGCGGCCTGTCGGTACATCGCCGAACGGTGGGTCGCCGAGGCCGAGCGGCTGGCGGGGCTCCGGGACCGCTTCGAGGCCGAGCTCCGTCAGGCGTTCCCCGACGTGTGGATCCACGGCCAAAAGGCGCTACGGGTCCCGAACACGAGCATGTTCAGTTTCCCGGGGGCCGACGGGGAGGCCCTGATGATGCGGCTCGACCTGGAGGGCTTTGCCGTCTCGACGGGGAGCGCCTGCTCGAGCGGTCGCCTCGAGCCGAGCCACGTCCTCCAGGCGATGGGCGTGCCGCCGGAGGTCGTGCGGGGCTCCCTCCGGGTCAGCCTCGGACGGGACACGACGTGGGACGACCTGGCGGCCCTGCTGACGGCGTTCCGGGAGATCCAGGCGAATAGAAGACCATAGACCCATCGGCCTAAGACAGCGGCTCGCCGGAAGGCCGAGGCCATTCCGGCGGCCGGGATAAGTCTAAGTCTATGGTCTGTAGTCTGTGGTCCATGGTCTTTCGACGGGGAGGGACGACCGATGGATTACCGAGCCGTCGTCATCGGAGGCGGCCCCGGCGGATACGTCGCCGCCATCCGCCTGGGCCAGTTGAAGCAGAAGACGCTCCTGGTCGAGCGGGACCGGGTCGGCGGCGTGTGCCTTCAGCGGGGGTGCATCCCCTCGAAGGCCCTCATTCAGGCGGCCAAGACGTATCACACGATCCTTCACCAGGCCCCCCAGTACGGTATCCATGCGGCCGACGTGACGGTCCGGTGGGCCGAGACGATCCGGTGGAAGCGGCAGGTCGTCGATCGGCTGACCCGGGGGATTCACCAGCTCCTGAAGGGGAACGGCGTCGAGTACGTCCAGGGCGAGGCGACTCTGGTCGGGCCGCATCAGGTGCGAATCCGGACGGCCGACGGCATCCGAGAGGTCACGACCGAGACGGTCGTCCTCGCCACGGGGTCCGAGCCCGTGGGCCTTCCGGGCTTTGAATTCGACGGCGAGCGCATCATCAGCTCGACGGAGGCCCTCGAGCTGGAGACGGTCCCCGAGCGGCTGGTCGTCATCGGCGGCGGCTACATCGGCCTCGAACTGGGGACGGCCTATGCGATGGTCGGGAGTCAGGTGACCGTCGTCGAGATCATGGACCAGCTCCTGCCGGGGACGTCGCCGGACCTCGTGAAGGTCGTCGAGCGTCGGCTCCGGCGCTTGAACGTCCAGACATTGACCTCGGCCCGGGCCAAGGACATCGAGCGGGCCGGCGAGACATGGAGCCTGGTCGTCGAGCACGACGGCCAGACGAAAAAGCTTCCCTTCGACAAGCTCCTGGTCACCGTGGGTCGGAAGCCCCTGGGTCATCACCTGGGCCTGGACGCTCTGGGGGTCCAGCGGGACGAGAAGGGGTACATCCGGGTCGACGAACGCCGTCGGACGACGGTGCCCCACATCTTTGCCATCGGGGACGTGGCCGGGGCGCCCCTCCTGGCCCATAAGGCCTCCCACGAGGGCGAGATCGTCGCCGAGGTCATCGCCGGCCGACCGGTGGCCGTCGATTACAAGGCCGTCCCGGCCGTCATCTTTACGGACCCCGAAATTGCGACCGTCGGCCTCACGGAGGCCCAGGCCCAGGCCCAAGGCGTCTCATACCGCGTCGGTCGGTTCCCCTTTGCCGCCCTGGGGCGGGCCCAGATTTTGCAGGAGACCGACGGCTTCGTGAAGGTCATCGCCGAGGCGGGGACGGGCCTCGTCCTGGGCGTCGAGATCGTCGGGCCGGAGGCCTCGACCCTGATCGCCGAGGCGGCCCTGGCCGTCGAGATGGGGGCCCACGTCGAGGACATCGCCCTGACGGTCCATGCCCACCCGACCCTGCCGGAGGCCCTGATGGAGGCCGCCAAGGCCGTCTTCGGCCAGGCGATTCATATATTACAGTAGGGCAGTTCGGGAGTTCGGGAGTTCGGCAGGTGGGCAGTGGGCAGTTCGGCAGTCGGCAGGTGGGCAGATATTCGGTTCGTGAGAATGGCGGTCGGAGCGACCTTTCCCAACGCCCGGGAAGCACGATGTTTCAAACATCCGGCAGATGGGCAGGTCGGCAGATAGGCAGATAGAAGCCGGGTGGGCAAGGATCAGCCCCGGGGCTTTTGGGACCATCTGCCCATCTGCCGAACTGCCTATCTGCCAAAGCTTGAAAAACCGTCCTTCCCGAAGGGTGGAAAAAGCCGAATCCATGCGGGTTTTCACGAATCGAACGGCTCTGCTATTTCCGAGGTCGGCCCCATGCACGTGCTGGTCATCGGCGGCGGCGTCATCGGGATGGGCATCGCCTACGAGGCCCGTCGCCAGGGGTGGTCCGTCACGCTGGTCGAGCGGAATCACTGCGGCCAGGCGACGTCTCGGGCGGCGGCCGGCATGCTGGTCCCCGTCGTCGAGGCCCAGTTCGGCGAAGAGGAGATGTATCACCTGAATGCGGCCAGCCTGGCCCGCTATCCCGAGTGGGTCGAGCGCCTGGAACGGGAGACGGGCATTCCCCTCCATTTCCGGACGATGGGCACCCTCGTGGTCGCCCGCGACCCCGACGAGTGGGGCTACGTCCAGCACTTCTTTGAGCTGTACCACCGGCTCGACCCCGCCGTCCGGCTCCTGACCCCCCGGGAGGCCCATCAGTTGGAGCCGGCCCTGTCCCTGCACATCGCCGGGGCCCTCTACTCGCCGGGAGACCACCAGATCGACAACTGGCAGTTGATCCGGGCCCTCCGGGAAGCGCTCGGCCGGGCCGGCGTCCAGGTCCTGGAGGACACGCCCGTCGAGCGCATCGTCCTCGCCGACGGCCGATGCACGGGCGTCGAGACGGCCCGCGGCTTCTTCCAGGCCGACGTCTACGTCCTGGCGGCCGGGCCCTGGAGTCCCCAGATCCCGGACGTGCGAGAGGCCCTACCGATTCCCCTCCGACCCGTCAAGGGCCAGGTCCTGATCCTGAAGCCGACGGCGACGGCCCCCATGCCGGAGCGGGTCGTGCGGGGCTTTCAGGCGTACCTCGTCCCCAAGCCGGACCGCCTCGTCGTCGGCGCTACCCAAGAGGAGGTCGGCTTCGACCCCTATCCGACGGCCGGCGGGATCTACACGCTCTTAGAAGGCGCCTACGAGATGGTCCCGGGCATCTACGACATGGTCCTGGCCGACATCCTGGTCGGCTTCCGGCCCACGACGCCGGACCACAAGCCGGTCCTCGGCCCGACGCCCGTCGAGAACCTCGTCGTCGCCACGGGTCACTTTCGCCACGGCATCCTGCTGATGCCCATCACGGCCGAGCTGATCGTCGAGTACCTCCGCACGGGCCAGGTCCCGCCAGCCCTCCGCCCCTTCCTGTACGAGCGCTTCCGATGACGGCCATGGGCAGTTCGGCCATTCGGGAGTTCGGGAATTCGGGGACTCGGCAGATGGGCAGTTTGGCAGTCGGCAGGTGGGCAGATAGAAGATACAAGGGTAGAGACGACCCCCGGGGTTATCTATGTAGGAGCCGCCGGGGACGGCGGCGGTCGGGCCGGCCCGTCGGCCCAGGACCGTGGCTTTCTATCTGCCCACCCGCCGAACTGCCGACTGCCGAACTGCCCATCTGCCGAATCCCCGAACTCCCGGACTCCCGAGTTCCCGAATTCCCGGACCGCCGAATCAGGGCAGGACCGTCAGGACGGCTTTCGGGACGCCGGGCCGCTCGGACTCGACCCGCTCGACCCGTACGACCGGGTTCGGCTGAGCGGCAGGGGTCTCGCACCAGACGGCAGGCCGTCCGGCCGCCGCCGGGCTCGGGGAGCCCAGCGTGCAGGTGCTCTTGGGGAGGACGTACGCCGTCACGGTGACGGTCGCTCGGGGGCTTCCGCCCGTGGGGACCCCGGCGAGGGCCGTCGCGACGAAGAGGATGAGGGCTATCGGGAAACCCAGCGTCCGACCTTTCATGGCACCGACCTCCTCGAACGTTTCGAGCTCCGACCCTGGAAGGGACGTGCTTTCCGAGGGGGGCCTCTTACAAGGTCTGTGCCAAAGGCAAAAATGCTGGATGGATGCGGAATCTTGGGGGGGGGGGGTCGTCGCGGGCGTCCCCGTGTCTCATCGTGTCGCGAGCCCGGCCGCCGGGCCCGTCCGGATGGGCTTCTCAGGGAGTAAGACAGGCGTGTCTCGGGGGCCGGGACCGACAAAGGGCCGGCGGGATGGCGGGACGGAGTTTGAAAAAGAAGCCGTCGTCCGGGCGGAAGGGTCCGCATCGGCGTCGTCACGCCGTCCCAAAACCTGAAGGTCGAAGGGTCGGCAAAAGTCGATCTGGCCGGGACTTTCCCGAACTGAACGGATTTGTTATCATCGGGTCGCGCTCGGCCGGATGCGCTCCGGGGGCCCCGGGTCGCGGAGGTGGGTGATGAAGCGGCGGACTCTCGTCGGTTGTCTGATCGCTTTAGCCCTCTTGGGTTTCTTGATCATCGCCGGGGTGTATTTCTTCCAGCAGGCCGTCGGGCGGGCGCCCCTGCCCCGGTCGTTTGTCCTGCGGCTCGACCTGCAGGGCGAGCTGATGGAGTTCGTCCCCTTCACGCCCTGGGAGGTCTTCCAGGTCCGGCGACCCCTCAGCGTGTGGGAGATGGTCCGGGCCATCGATACAGCCCGGCAGGACGACCGGGTCCGGGGCCTCGTCCTGGTCGTCCGCGACGTCTCGGCCGGTCTGGCCAAGCTCCAGGAACTGCACGCCGCCCTTCAGCGCTTCCGTCAGTCGGGGAAGAAGGTCGCCGCCTACGTCGAGGAAGTCGGCGACGCCGGTTATCTGGTCGCCAGCGCGGCCGACTCGGTCACGGCCCCACCGGGAGGCTTCCTGGTCCTCAACGGGGTCCGGGGGGCCTTCATGGCCCTGAAGGGCTTTTTAGACAAGCTGGGCATCGAGTTTCAGATGGTCCAGTACGGCCCTTACAAGAGCGCCGCCGACGTGTTCACGAAGGAGTCGATTTCCCCGGAAGTCCGGGAGATGCTGACGTGGATCGCGACGTCGCTGGACCGGCAGTATCGAGACTCAGTCGTCCGGGGCCGGCCCATCCCCCGGGACCGGTGGGCCGACCTGGTCGCTCGCGGGATCTTCACGGCTGAAAGCGCCCTGGCGGCCAAGCTGATCGACCGGATCGAGCCGTGGTCCGAATTCGAACAGCGGATGCGGACCGAGTGGTCCGACCGGTGGGTCAGCCTGCGGCGCTACTACGACGCCATGCCGGAGCCGAAGGGACGGGAGCGGGTCCGGTGCGCCCTGGTGTTCGCCGTCGGGGGCATCTTTACGGGCCGGGGGAACCCCGGGGAGAACATCGGGTCGGAGCGGTACGTCGAGTGGCTGGATGAGATCGCCAGGGACAAGACGATCCGGTGTGTCCTGATCCGGAACGACAGTCCCGGCGGGTCCGGCACGGCCTCGGACCAGATCCTGGCCGCCGTCGAGCGGGTCAAGAAGGCCGGCAAGGTCGTCGTCGTCAGCATGAGCGACGTCGCCGGCTCGGGAGGCTATTACATCTCGATGAACGCCGACCGTATCGTGGCCCAGCCCGGGACGATCACGGGCTCCATCGGGGTGTTTGCCGGCAAGCCCGTTTTTCAAAAGACGATGGACAAGCTGGGCATCCACGTCTATGAGATATACGCCAATCCGAAGGCCGGTATGTGGTCGCCCTTCGCTTACATGACGGAGGACCAGCTTCACGCCCTGCAGGAAGAGATCGGCCGCTTTTATCAAATGTTCGTGGCGAAGGTCGCTCAGCATCGCAAGATGAGCTACGAGGCCGTCGATGCCATCGCCCAGGGTCGTATCTGGACGGGTGAACAGGCCCAGGAACACCGACTCGTGGACCGGCTCGGCGGCTTTCCGGAAGCCCAAGAGGAAATCCTGAGCCTCCTGAAGAAACCGAAAGACACCCGCATCGAGTGGAAGGTCTATCCGAGGCGGCGGACGCCCTGGGAGGTCCTGCTGGAAATCGGGGAAAGCGATAGCTTCCCGGCCCGCCTGCGTCGGGACATCGACGGTCGAGGGGTCCTGCCTCGTTTGCTGGAGTCCTACCTGGCCGTGCTCCAAGACCCGGTCCTCCTGGTCATGCCGCCTGTAGGGTTTGGCTTCCATGCAAGCCCCTGAGCGCGTCCCGGACCCCGACCGGTGGTGGCTTCGCCTGTACGGTCGCCATCGGCCCCCACAAGTCATCTTCCTTCATGGGGCCGTCGGGGACCATACGGGCTGGAACGCGGTCGTCCGGGTCCTGCGGGAGCTCGACCCGGAGACATGGACCTATGCGAGCGTCGACCTGCCGGGCCACGGTCACAGCGCCGGGCCGGCCTGTGCATCCATCGAGGAGTACGCCCAAGAACTGGTCGCATTCCTGCAGAGCCGCTATTCGCCGCCCTGGGTCCTGGTCGGCCATTCGATGGGCGGCGCCATCGCCATCGAGGCGGCCCTCCGGTATCCGGACCTGTGGGCGGGCCTCGTCCTGGTCGGGACGGGCGCCCGCCTGCGGGTCCATCCGGACCTGCTCGACTGGCTCGACCGGGGTGCCAAGCGGGAGGCCATCGACTGGCTGATGGCGTGGCTGTTCGGACCCCACGCCTCCGAGTCCGTGCGGGCCCAGTCGCGCGCCCGCCTCGAACAGGTGCCTCTGGACACGCTACGACGGGACTATTCGGCCTGCAATGCGTTTGACCGGATGAATGACATCGGAGCGATTCGAACGCCGACCCTCGTCGTCGGCGCCCTCCAGGACGTCATGACGCCACCCAAATACAGTTATTACCTGGCCGAACACATCCCGGGCGCTCGCCTCGTGATGGTCCCCGACGCCGGCCACATGCTCCCCGTCGAGGCGCCCGACGAGCTGGCCCACGCCATCCAGGAGTTCCTGTCGGGCATTCGGGTATTCGGCAATTCGGCGGTTCGGCCGTAAGGCCATTCGGCCATGGGCAAAACCAGTCTCATTAATCCGACGGGACCGGGATCGGACCCTCGACATCAGACCACAGACCATGGACCATAGACCATGGACCACAGACCCCTGGGCCCAAGCCGGTCTATGGTCTGGGGTCTGCGGTCTATGGTCTATGGTCGGATTAAGGAAAGGAATAACAGAGCGGTTCGGGGGGTGAGAAGTGAGATGAAGGGCGGAAAGGGCACCTCCACGAAAGCACGATGTTTCAAGTATTCGGCAGATGGGCCGTCGGCAGGTCGGCAGATGGGCATTTGGCAGATGGGCAGATGGGCAGGTCGGCAGATAGGCAGGTTGGCAGATAGGCAGTCGGCCGGTCGGCCGACCGGCCCACCGGCCGACCTGCCGACTGCCCACCTGCCCATCTGTCGATCCAGTCATGGAGCCGAGCGTTAAGCCCACCGTCGTTCGAGTCCCCCTGCCGTGGGCGTTGGGCCGACTGTGGCGCCTCCGGGCCATCGGGGTCCTCCAGGCGGCCGGTCCGGCCCCCCGAGCTTTCTTCGTCTACCACGGAGACCTCGCCGGGGCGTGGATGACGCCCGAGGACCCCGTGCTGTCCCCGGGCTCGGTCGTCCAGATGGCCTTGACCTTACAGCCCCGCTACCTGGAGACAGACCCCGTGCCGGCGGCCGGCTCTATCCTGCAAGTATGCCGGGACCTCGCCCGCCGGGTCGGCTCGGGCCCGTGGGAGGAGCTTCTGTATCGACTCGTCCGGGAGGCTACGGTCCGGTCGGCGCCCCTGACATGGGCGCCCCTGAAGGCCCTGACCCTGCCGGAGGGCCTGCCCGTCGTGGCCGTCCCGCTTCTGTTGTGGCGTCTGGCCGGGGAGGCCGGCGAGGCGCTGGACCCGGCCGCTCGGACCGTGTCCCCGACCTTCCCCGATGCCGCCCGCTCTCGGCTTCTGGCCGAGCTCCAGAACGACGCTCGGCTCCCCCCGGCGGTCCGGTCGGCCCTGGCCGCTGAGACGCAGACGCCGACAGCCGCCGGGACCCGCTTCCTGTCGTTCTTCTGGGTCCCGGGACCGACGTCGGTCCCCACGTCTGCCCCGCCGCCGACGACCGAAACGCCGGTCCGCCTCGAAGAGTACGTCCACCGATGGGAGGAACTCCGGGCGTATGCCCACCAGAGCCGCCGGTGGACCCACTACCGGGTCCTGGGCCTGACGCCGGACGCCACACCCGACCAGATTCGGGACCGCTACCGCCGCCTGGCCGCCGTGTTCCACCCCGACCGCTGGCCCCAGGCCGACGAACTCCAGCGGTCCGTCGTGACCCGCCTGTTCAGCCGCATCCAGACGGCCTATAAAGTCCTGAGCGATGAGGCCGAGCGGAAGAAGTACGACCGGTCGCTCCAAACCGAAGGCCCCGCTTACGAGGTCGTCGAGACCCGGACGGGCCGCATCGACCCCAAGACGCTCAAGGACTTCTACGTCCGGGGCGTCCGGGCCTTCTTGAAGGGGGACACGCCGGAGGCCGTCCGCTGGCTGGAGAGCGTCGCGGCGGCGACGTCCGACTGGATCGTAGAACTCATCCTGGCGTTGGCCGAAAGCTACGTCCCCGACCGCCGTCATACGGCGGCCCAGCGGCTCGAGCGTCTGGCTCAGGCCCACCCCGAGGCCGCCGAGGTCTGGTGGATCTACGCCTGCGCCCTATACCACTGGGGCTTCCAGGCTCGGGCTCGCCAGGCCCTCGAAGAAGTCAAGCGACGAAGCCCCGCCCTCCTCAAGCAGTGGGGCTCCCCCGAAAAACCCGACTGGGCCCGCCGGAAGGCGTTCCTCCGATTTCTTCAAAAAGTCGCCGAAGCGTGGTAAGATGGGGACCCGAGAAGGGGACCATAGACCGCAGACCATGGACCGCAGACCATAGACCCCAGACCATAGACCGGCTTGGGCCCCGGGGCTCTATGGTCCATGGTCCGTGGTCTGGGGTCTATGGTCTATACCCTTCAGGAGAGCCGCCCGATGACGTCCGTGGCCGAACAGTTGCGGGTCTTGACCCGTGGATGCGTCGACGTCGTGACGACCGAAGAACTGGAGGCCCGGCTGGAGGAGTCCCAGCGCACGGGCCGGCCCCTGGTCGTCAAGGCCGGCTTTGACCCGACGGCGCCGGACCTTCACCTGGGGCATACGGTCCTCCTGCGGAAGATGAAGCACTTCCAGACCCTCGGGCATACCGTCGTGTTCCTGATCGGCGACTTTACGGGCCTCATCGGCGACCCGACGGGCCGGTCCGCCACACGGCGGCCCCTGACGCCTGAAGAGATTCAGGCCAACGCCCAGACGTACCGCCAGCAGGTCTTCAAGATCCTCGACCCCGACCGGACCGTCCTCGACTTCAACAGCCGGTGGCTGGCCGCCCTCCGGGCCGAGGACATCGTCCGCCTCTGCGCCCAGTTTACCGTCGCCCGCCTCCTGGCCCGGGAGGACTTCCAACGCCGGATGGCCGAGGCCCAGCCCCTGTTCCTGCACGAACTCCTGTATCCCCTCATGCAGGCCTACGACTCGGTCGCCCTCCGGGCCGACGTCGAGCTCGGCGGCCAGGACCAGCTGTTCAACCTCCTCGTCGGGCGGGACCTCCAGCGGGCGATGGGCCAGCCGCCCCAAATCTGCATGACGGTCCCCCTGCTCGAGGGCCTCGACGGGGTCGAGAAGATGAGCAAGAGCCTGGGCAACTACGTCGGCATCACGGAGCCGCCCGACACGATGTTCGGCAAGCTCATGTCCATCTCGGACACCCTCATGTGGCGGTACTACGAACTCCTGACGGACGTCCCCCTCGACGAAATCGAGCGAATGAAGGAGGACGCCCGCCGGGGCCGGGCGAATCCCCGGGACTTCAAGCTCCGGCTGGCCCGGACCATCGTCGCCGAATACCACGGCCCCGAGGCGGCCGAGGCGGCCCAGCGCCGCTTCGTCGAGGTCTTCTCCGAGCGACGGCTCCCGGCCGATATGCCGGTCGCCCGCCGTCCCCTCCCGGACGGGCCCTTGAGCCTCGTGACACTCCTCGTCGAGGAGGGCCTGGCCCCGTCCCGGAGCGAGGCCAAACGCCTCATCCAGCACGGGGCCGTCGCCTTGACGGTCGTCCCCGTCCATCAGAACGTCGAACTGGCCGACCAGCTCGAACGGGTGACCGACGTCGAGACGACCCTCCCGGTGGCCCGCCCCTGCAAGGTCGTCCTGCGCGTCGGCAAGCGCCGTTTTAAGACGCTTATCTTTGGGCAGTAAGGCCGTAAGGGGGGAGAGGGATGAGTGGTGGTTCGGGACCGATGAATAGTGTTATGTTCGTGAATTTTCAATGTCGGTGCTCTGTTTAGATTCCATATCCTGCACCGAATACCCAACACCCAAGGCCTGACATCCCATGCCGAGATCCGCCGACCGGCTCACTGCCCGCCGGAGGCAATATGCCCAAGCGACCTAAAAAGGTCTCCTTTGAACAATACGTCCAACTGGCTTTGAGCCATGCCCGATACTCCCGAAATGAAGACGGGACGTGGACCGTCGTGGTGCCGGTCCTTCCGGGCTGTATCACGTGGGGCAAGACCCGAGATGAGGCCGTCGAGATGGCCAAGGACGCCATCGAAGCGTGGGTCCTGACAGCCCTTCGTTTCGGGGACGAAATCCCCGAAATCGATGGGTGTGCCCTGTACTATGCCGTCGACGAGCCCCACCCGGCGACCCATTAAAGTCTCGGCCCCCCACTTTCCATAATTTATCCACATATTTTCCACATTTTGAGGGTCAAATCGCAGAATATACCATGCTTTGAAGTCAAATTTAAGGTTAAGTAGTTTGGAGAGTACAATTAAGGTAGGTCCAGAGAAGGCATTTCGGAAACAAGGATATGTCAAGATTACATCCTGAAAAACCTGACAGGGTGATACGAAAGCTAAAGGTTCTTGGTTTCGAGGGACCCTTCGGGGGCGGACGGCATGTCGTCATGCGGCACCCGCGTACGGGCAAGAAGATCTCGATCCCCATCCATAAGGGCCGCGATATCCCCAGAGGTACACTCCGGGCCATTCTCAAAGAGGTCGGCGTGACCGTGGAAGAATGGAATCAACTCTGAGAATAAAGCCGAATTTTCGGCGTCGGGTCTTGGGGTCAGGTGCCCGGAATTCAGACGCAGGATGAGGTTGGGAGTTGCGAATGAAGCGTAAGGGCCTCGAGGCCGGGACTTCAGAGAGGCCCCATCCGCGATCTCCAATTCGCAATTCGAAATTTTCCGAATGGAGCACCCCATGTGCGGCGTCTGCGGATGGTTCCGACCCGAGCCGGTGGCCCCGACGGAACAGGACCGCCGCATCCTGGCGGCCATGACCCGGACCCTCGTCCACCGGGGTCCCGACGACGAAGGCTTCTACATCGACGACCAGGCGGCCCTGGGCTTCCGGCGGCTGAGCATCATCGACCTGACCGGCGGCCGTCAGCCGATGACGAACGAGGACGGGACCGTCTGGGTCGTCTTCAACGGGGAGATTTACAACTTCCGGGAATTGCGTCGGGAGCTGGAGGCGGCCGGCCACGTCTTCCGCACCCGGTCGGACACGGAAGTCATCGTTCACGGCTACGAGGTCTGGGGCGTCGAGGTCGTCCCGCGTCTTCGGGGGATGTTCGGGATCGCCCTCTGGGACCGGCGTCGGCGGCAGGCCCTGCTCGCCCGGGACCCCGTCGGCATCAAGCCCCTGTTTTACACCGTCTTACCGGACGGTCGGCTCCTGTTCGGCTCCGAGCTGAAGGCCCTCCTGGCCCATCCGGACGTCGAGCGGCGGCTGAATCCGACGGCCCTCGACGCTTACCTGACGCTGGAGTACGTCCCGGCCCCGGCGACGCTCTTTGACGGCATCTTCAAGCTCCCGGCGGGTCACTGGCTCCTCTACCGGGACGGCCGTTGGCAGGTCCGGTCCTTCTGGGACGTCCC
Source organism: bacterium HR11 (assembly GCA_002898535.1). Taxonomy (NCBI): domain Bacteria; species bacterium HR11. The sequence continues at coordinate 79,854 of BEHN01000007.1, read as the reverse complement.
TCCGGAGGCTGACGTCGGGCCGGACCGGCGTCTGTCGGCGTGCCTGGCCGAGCTTCGGGCCCGCCTCCGGGACGCCGTCCAGAGCCATACCGTCAGCGACGTCCCCGTCGGGACGTTCCTGAGCGGCGGGATGGACTCCTCGACGGTCGTCGCCATGCTCCACGACGGGCCGACCCCGTCCGAACCCGTCCGGACGTTTTCCATCGGCTTCGACGACCCGTCCTATAACGAACTGCCCTACGCCCGGCTCGTCGCCGCCCGCTACCGGACCCTCCACACGGAGGCCGTCCTGTCCTACGACATCGTGACGACCGTCGAGCGGCTCCTCGACTTCCTGGACGAGCCCCTGGCCGACTTTTCGATCTTCCCGACCTACCTCGTCTCCAAGACGGCCCGGGAGCACGTGAAGGTCATCCTGTCCGGCGACGGCGGCGACGAGGTCTTCGGCGGCTACGATTGGTACGTCGCCTGGCAATTCCATCGGGCCCTGGCCTGGGTGCCTTACGCCGTGCGCCGCTGGATGGGCCGTCAGATGACCCGGTGGCTCGCCCCGGCGCCCCAGAAGAAGGGCCTCGTCAACCGCCTCCGCCGCTTCGGGGAGGGCCTCCAGCACGAAGATTCCTGGGGCCACGTCCGTTGGCTCCTCTTCCTGAACCGGACCCAGAAGGCGGACCTTTACGCCCCGGACCTGCAGGCGGCCCTCCGGGCCGGGGACTTCACGGTCCTGATGGAGCCCTACCTCGACCGGGCCCGCGCGTTTCGGGACCCCATCAATGCGGTCCTGTACGTCGACCTGAAGACCTACCTGGCCGAGGACATCCTCACGAAGGTCGACCGCATGAGCATGGCCGTCTCCCTGGAGACGAGGGTCCCCCTCTTAGACAGCCGGCTCGTCGAGTGGGTCTTCCGCCTGCCGGGCCGCTGGAAGCTCCGCGGATGGACGACCAAGTGGGTCCTGAAACAGGCGATGCGGCCCTATCTACCGCCGGAGGTCCTGCGGCGAGAAAAGCAGGGCTTCAGCATCCCGATGAAGAACTGGCTCCGGCAGGAATTGCGGTCCCTGCTTTTGGACTACCTGAATCCGGCGGCCCTCGGTCGGCACGGCCTCTTCCGATGGCCGACCGTCGAGGGCTGGATCCGGGAGCACCTCGACTTCCGGGCCGACCACGCCCACCGCCTGTGGGCCCTCCTGCTCTTTCAGGCCTGGTACGACCGGGTCCTGTCGGCCCGACCCGTCGGCGTCGGGTGATCGTGGGACGCCGCTCTCGGTGGGCGGGGCTTGGGCATCTATTCCCATCCTGCATCTCGCATCCTGTATCTTGTATCCCGCATCCTGCATGGAGGCCCGGATGGCGGCTCCGTCGGTCGACCCCGTCCGGCTGGAAGTCTTCCGCCACATGCTAACGGCCGTCGCCGAGGAGATGGGCTCCGTCCTGGAGCGGAGCGCCTACTCGCCGAACATTAAAGAACGTCGCGACTTCTCCTGCGCCGTCTTCGACGCCGACGGCCGTCTCATCGCCCAGGCCGCCCACATCCCGGTCCACCTCGGCGCGATGCCCCTGTCGGTTCGAGCGGCCCTGGAGGCCTTTCCGGACCTCGAACCCGACGACGTCATCGTCCTGAACGACCCCTACCGGGGCGGGACCCACCTGCCGGACGTGACGATGATCCACCCCGTCTTCATCGAGGACCGGCTTACGTTTTTCACGGCCAACCGGGCGCATCAATCCGACATCGGCGGCATGAGTCCGGGGTCGATGCCCCTGGCCTCGGAGATCTTTCAGGAGGGCCTCATCCTGCCGCCGGTGCGTCTGTACCGGCGGGGGGTGCGCAATGAAGACCTCTGGCAGGTCCTGCTGGCCAACGTCCGGACGCCGGAAGAACGGGAGGGCGACCTCCTCGCTCAGCTCTATGCCTGCCGGGTGGGCGCCCAGCGCCTTCGAGAGCTCGTCGAGAAGTACGGTCGGGCAGAGGTCCTCTTCTACAGCCGGGCCCTGTTGGATTACGCCGAGGCCCTCATGCGCCACGCCTTGGCCCAAATCCCCGAGGGCACCTACGTCTTCGAGGACTTCCTGGACGACGACGGCTTTTCGGAAGCGCCCGTCCGCATCCGGGCCGCCGTCACGGTCCGGGCGGCCGAGGCCGTCGTCGACTTCACGGGCTCCGACCCGCAGTGCCGGGGGAGCGTCAATGCCGTTTACGCCGTGACGCTGTCGGCCGTGCGGTACTGCTTCCGGGCCCTTCTGGAGGGCGACGCCCCGACCAACGACGGCCTCTTCCGCCCCATTCAGGTCGTCGCCCCCGAGGGGACCGTCGTCCACGCCCGGCCCCCGGCACCCGTCTCGGCCGGCAACGTCGAGACATCCCAACGGATCGTCGACGTCGTCTTGGGCGCCCTCGCCCAAGCCGTGCCCGACCGCATCCCGGCCGCCGCCCAGGGGACGATGAACAACCTGACCTTCGGGGGCGTCTTTCAGGGCCGGCCCTTTGCCTTCTACGAGACCATCGGCGGCGGCGCCGGCGCCGGTCCCCACGGGGACGGTGAGAGCGCCATCCACACCCACATGACGAACACGATGAACACGCCCGTCGAGGCCATCGAGCGGCTGTTCCCCGTCCGCATCCGACGGTACTCGGTCCGATGGGGCTCGGGCGGCGAGGGCCGCCACCGGGGCGGCGACGGCATCGTCCGGGAAATCGAGTTCCTGGCCCCGGCCCGGGTCGGCCTCATCTCGGACCGCCGGAAGACGGCTCCCTACGGCCTGGCCGGGGGCCAGCCCGGACGGCCGGGCCGGAATCGCCTCGTCCGGGCCGACGGGGCCGTCCTCGACCTGCCGGGCAAGTTTCAGGTCGACGTCCAGCCCGGCGACGTCCTCTGCATCGAGACGCCCGGCGGAGGCGGTTGGGGGGATTTGGGTGTTGGGCGTTAGGTACTGGGTGTCGGGCCTCAGGCGTTCCATCGGTCGGGAAGGACGATTTTCCAATAGAGCTGTTCGGTTCGTGAGAATGGTGCCGGAACAACTTTTTCCATCCCCGGAAAGTACGATTTTTCAAAGTGACGGCGTGATGGAGTGATGAAGGGACGAAGTGATGATGTAAGGAGTATCTCGACCGGCCCGTCGGCCCAAGACCGTAGCTCGTCCCTTCGTTACTTCGTCCCTCCGTCCCTCCCAAAAATCGTCCGCCCCGGAGGGTGGGAAAAGCCGAATCCATGCAGGTTTTCACGAACCGAACGCTCTCTCAAGAGACCCCCGCAGGACGGCGGGTGTTCCGAGTCTTGGACGCCCCTATCGAATCGCACCCGATGCGGGTCAGGACACCCAACCCCCGAGGAGGCTGACCTTCGGATATGAGTTTGGACATCCAGGCGCAGGCATCCAGATATGACCTGAGAAAACGCTCTCGCCCCGTCCAAGTCAGGGGATCGATCCCCGGGCCGAAGCCCTCGCGGCTTCCCATCGGCCTGATTTGGGTTCCTTTGTCCCATGTCATGTCCGAACTTCAGGAAGAGGCTGTTGACACGGTAAAGGCCTGCAGGTAAAATGAAAGACCTCCAGGTAGGGTGGCGTGGGGTCTTCAGCCCGATGGAATAAACCGACGTGGCGTCGGTGATCCCTAAGATGCAACCCAAATAACTACGTAAGTATTCATGATGAATACTTACGAGGGAGGGTCCTATGAAGAGGGGGAAACGACTCCATTGGCTGTGGCTCCTGCCGGGCCTCTTGTTGCTGACGCCCCTCATGTTGGGGCTTCAGCCCCGGCCTTCAGCCGGCGACCCCAAAGCCGATCGGGACTCGCTGTTCGAACGGGTCCGGATCGGGAAAGGTCGCCATCTTCCTCCAGAGTTTGGTTACCTTTTCCGGGCAAACAAAAAGGCGGAGCGGCCCTACGTGCCCGGTGAAGTCCTCGTGCGCTTCAAGAAGGGCGTATCCGCCGCCCAGGCCCAGGCGCTTCACCGGCAACTGGGTACGACCGTGCTCCTCGAATCCCGGATGGTTCCCGGACTCCAGTGGGTCCGGCTCCCGGTGAACCTTTCGGTCAAGCGGGCCATCGAACTCTTTGAGAAAAGCGGGCTGGTGCAGTACGCCGAGCCCAACTACATCGTGCACGTCTTACAGGCCGCTTACCCGAACGACCCCTTCGTCCAGATTCGGGACACGGCGACGCATCCTTTTCCAGGATACTACTCCCAGTGTGACCCCGAGTCCCCCGACACGGACGGCAAATCGTGGTTCACGTATTCGTGGGACCTTCAGATGGCCACGGCATGCACTTATGTAGACCCCTTCCTTTGTCCCAGCGGCTTCGGTTGCGGCGGGAACAACGCAAGCCGCCCGGACATCAGCGTACTCCCCTGTACCGACCCCAAGAAGTGCGTCACCGTCGAGTCACAGGGCGCATGGACGCACGTGCCGCAAACGACGACCCAAGACGTTCTGGTAATGGTCATCGATACGGGCGTCGACTACACGCACGTGGACGTGGCGGCCAACATGTGGGTCAACCCGGGTGAGGTCCCGGCCAATGGTCTGGACGACGACAACGACGGTATCGTCGACGACGTCCACGGTATCCGGACCATCGGGGCCGGCGGCGGAGGCCCCGGTTGCGGCAGTGCCAACTTCGGCGACCCCATGGACGACTTCGGACACGGCACCCATGTGGCCAGCACGATCGCGGCCCGGGCCAACAACGTTGCGGGTCTCGTCGGCATGGGCGGCCTCCAGAATCGGGTCAAGATCATCGGATGCAAGTTCCTCGATAGTTCGGGCACGGGCACGACGGCCGACGCCATCAAGTGCTTCGAGTATGCCTACTACTTGAAGGTCCAGCGGGGCTTCAATCTGGTAGCGACGAGCAACAGCTGGGGCGGCGGCGGATTCTCATGGGCCCTCTATGATGCCATTGCGGCGAATCGGGACGCCGGCATCTTGGCCGTCTTTGCGGCCGGCAATGACGCCTCGGACAACGATACCACCGATAACTTCCCGTCCAACTACGACCTGGACAACATCATCGCCGTCGGGTCGATGAACCAGCACGACTGCGCTTCGTCCTTCTCCAACTGGGGCGGTCGGAGCGTGGACATCTTTGCGCCGGGCAGTCTTATCCTGGGGGCCTGTCCGTGGCCGCTCATCGGGATGTGCTCCGGAGATCCCAACGCCCAGTACGTGTTTGCCTCCGGGACCTCGATGGCGACGCCCCACGTGACGGGCCTGGCAGCCCTGCTGAAGGCCGTTCAGCCCAGCCTCCAGTGGTGGCAGATCCGGAACATCATCCTGACGACGGGCGTGGCCTCGACGATGACGGACGCCGACTGTAGTGCCTTAGGCAACGACGACGTGGACCTTGCCACCATCGGCGATCCTACTTTCCAGTCTTATACGGGCGATGGAACGCCGGCGGGCAAGAAGTCGGTCACCGACAAGCGGATCAACGCCCTGCGGGCCGCCCAGGTCGCGGCGGCCGGTTCGGGTCCCGGCGACTATGACCTGCGGGCCCGCATCTGGCCTTACGGCATGGGGCCCTTCAGTGGCTTCGTCGGCCAGCCCTTCGTGATGAAGGTCATCAACGTCAACGGCTGGAACGTCGGGGCCCCCGGGAGCGTGACGGCCGATGTGCAGAAGGTGACGGTGATAGAAACGCCCGTCCTGACCGAAGACTTCAGCGGCGGGATTCCGGCCTCCTGGACGATCGTCAACGGCGGCACTTGCACGGCTACTTGGACCGATACGAATCCTTGCAGTCGCTCTATCGGTCCTCCATTTAGCGGGACTTTCGCAATTGCGGACTCGGATTGTGCGGGTTCCGGCTGCGGCGTGATGGACGAACAGCTGATTACGCCCTCGATGGATCTAAGCGCGTGCACGGGTCCGGGCAAGAACGTGTGGCTTCGCTTCAGCAACCAGTACAATAATCTTGGCGACGTAGCAGACGTGGATGTGAGCATCGACGGGGGGACGACGTGGACCACCGTGCTTCATATGATTAGCGACGACGGTTATCCGACGCCTAACACGAAGGCAGTGGACTTAACGGCGATCGCGGCTGGCCAACCGAACGTAAAAGTCCGATTCCATTACTACAATGCCAACTGGGCCTGGTGGTGGGCCATCGACAACGTCGAAGTCGTATGTCAGCAGGTGACCTCCCCGACTCTTTGTACGACGCTTACCTTGGTGGACGACGGGACCCCGCCGGACCAGGTCGCCGGGGACGGCATCTTCGTCGGTTCGTTCGTGCCGGGTAATACAGGGAATCCGGCCTGCGACGGGACACCTGCTGGAACCTATTTGATCGACCTGAAGGTAAATGCCACGACGATTGAAACCCTGACGGTCGACGCATCGTCGGCACCACCTGTCGGTATCCTCGAGATTGTGCCGGATCCCTTGGAGTTTGCCTTTGTGGCGGTCGGCGGCTCCAAGACCCTGCCGGTCCATATCCGGAACATCGGAACGGCACCCTTTGCGGTGACGACGGTCGGTCCCTCACCCGACCCGCAGTTTGCGGTCAGCTGCCCGCCGACGCCCTTTACGGTCAATGCGGGCGCTGAAGTCCTTTGCCAGGTGACCTTCACGCCGGCCGCCGGCGGATTCCAGTCTGCGGGCATTCCCGTCACGACGGACACGGCGGGTTCTGGGTCCATTAACGCCCAGGGCACGGGCGTGGGGCCCTATCCGGACATCCATATGCCGACGACGACCCTCGATTTCGGCACGGTCGTCTGGGGCCACACCCAGGGCCAGGGCCTCACCGTTAAGAACCTGGGGGCTTCGGACCTCATCATCAGCGGCGTGGACAACAGCCTGGCACCTTCGGTGACCGTCACGACGACGCTACCCTTGACGATCGCGCCCTCGACCAGCAGTCTGCTGAACTTCTCATGGAATTCCTCGAGCGGCTGTATCGACTCCCGGGTCGGCATCGTGAGCAACGACCCCGACGAGTCTAACGTGCAGGTGCGTGTCCTCGCCCGTACGAGCATCGCCGACGTGGCCTCGGGGGTCGACTACTACGTTCAGCGGCTGATCTCGAACCAAATCACTGGTGGATGCGGCACGGAGGCGAGCGTTTACGGCGCCGACCTGAACGGCGACGGTGACATGACGGACCTTGTGTACTGTCCGCTCGCCGATATCAACCGGGCCCAGATGGCCATCTTTATTAGCCGGGCCGTCCTGGGGACGGACCCGCCGGCGGTCGGGAGCGGTCCGGGCGGGAGCTGGGACTGCACCGACGGTTTGCCTAACCAATTCACGGACGTGCCCGACGGGGTGTTCTACTGTCGGCATGTGCACTGGATGTGGGCGAACAACATCGCCGGCGGGTGCACGGCGACGACCTACTGCCCGCTGGACCCCGTCAACCGGGCCCAGATGGCCATCTTTATTAGCCGGGCCGTCTTGGGGACGGACCCGCCGGCGGTCGGGAGCGGCCCGGGCGGGAGCTGGGACTGCACCGACGGTTTGCCTAACCAATTTACGGACGTGCCCGACGGCGTCTTCTACTGTCCGCATGTCCACTGGATGTGGGCGAACAACATCACCGGCGGATGCACGGCGACGACCTACTGTCCGCTGGCCCCCGTCAACCGGGCCCAGATGGCCATCTTCCTCCAGCGCGCCTTTGCTCTGCAGTGCCGTTAAAAACCATGAACCCTTGAACTCGTGATCCCTCGGTGGGGGGCGACAAAGCCCCCCACCCCCTCTCCGCCTGCGGCAGGCCTCCTTCCGGGACGGCGGTAACGAGGCGGGGAGCCGGTCGCTTCTCTCCGGACGCCGGCCTGAACAAGGGGTCCGGGTCCCCAGGTCCTTCCATTGAGATTGCTATACTTTCGGATGGGTTCGGCCATGTGGCCCATCTTGTTCCGGTGGGGTCCGGTTGTCGTCTACAGCTATGGGACCATCTATCTGGGCGGATTCATCCTGAGCTATTGGATTTTTCGGAACCGTCTAACCCGACAGGGCTTTTCGGTCAGCGATGCTTCCTTGCTTTATGGAGTCACGGTCACCGCCGGCCTCCTTGGGACCCGGGTCCTCCACGCCCTTGTCGCGCCCCGGCCCGCCTGGTTAGAAGTTTCCCCCGGTCAGCTCTTGCAATCCGGGGGGATGTACTACGGGGGCCTTCTGGCAGGATTCGCCACGTTGGCGGCTGTTGCTCACTTCCGTTATCGGCAGGTGCGGCCAGTCCTGGACGCTGTGGCGCCCGCCCTGGCAAGCGGTCATGCCCTCGGACGGCTCGGCTGTCTGGCGGCCGGCTGTTGCTGGGGTCGACCGACGGACTTGCCCTGGGGCATCGTGTTTACCCATCCCTTGGCCCAGGCCGTCAATGGGACGCCCCTGCGGGTTCGCCTCCATCCCGTTCAGGTCTACGAGGCCCTCTTAGAGGGAGGACTGGCCTTTTGGCTCTTTCGATGGGGGCGGACGTCCTGGTCGGGCACCGGAGGGCTTTGGGGTATTTACCTGATGGGCTATGGGGTCATCCGGCTCGGCTTAGAACGTCTACGCGGGGTCCCTAAGCCGGTCGTGTGGGGGTCGTGGAGCGTCAATGACCTGATATCGGTCGGGCTCATCGGGGCGGGCCTGTTCTTTCTGGAACGGGCTCGACGGATGCGGATGGGGAAAATTCCTGCCGATGGCCTGCGAAGCGGCGAGCCATCATCTGCGAACCCTGACCTTTCGACGCTTACCCGAGGGGGGCCAACGAGACCCATAGGCCGGCGGCGATCAGGGCGGCGGCCCACAGGACGTCCAAATTGACCCAGGCCCGCCGCAGGACGGCCAGACCGACCTTTTCATAGACGACGAAGGCCACCAAGCCCATCACCAGCAGGTAGACGGCCGTGTGCCAGGCGACGGCCGCCAGGCCCAGGCTCACTGACCCGGGGCCGCCGGAGGTGTCCGCCATCCCGCCGTGATGATGACCGCCGCCGGCCGGCGAGACCCCCAGCAGGACCGGGACCAACATGAGACCCGCCCCGTGGCCCGTCGCCATCAGGAAGGACCACAGGACGAGGTCCCGAAAGCCGACTCGCAGGCCGACCCAGCGGGGATGTCGGGACCGGACGAGTCGGTACAGCCCAAAGGTCATCAGGACGGCCGCCGCCAGGCCCCGGAGGAGGCCCTGGGGCAGGCGGAGCTGAAGGCTCAGCAGGACGGCCGTCACGAGGCCGATGGAGGCCCAGTGCCCGACGGCGATCGGGACCAGGGCCCCCAGGACGGCCCGACGGCTTCGCTCCTGAAGCCCCAGGGCCACGGCGAAGAGCCAGCCCATCGCCGGATTGACTCCGTGATAGGCCCCCAGCAGGGCCAGGGCCAGCCAGAATCCGAGGCCGTCCGTCATGACCCCCGCCCGGTCCTACGGATAGCAGTACGAGTCGGACGAGGCGTCCCCGCCCTCCAGACGGACCTGATGGGGCCGGTAGTCCCCGAAATCGACGAAGAAGTCCCGGTCCGCTTTGAGACCGCCCTGGGGGTCGGCGTCGAGCTTGACCATCCAGCCCCGGATGCCGTCGGGGTAAAAGATGGGGTCCCAGGGGATGTACAGGGAGTTCGTCACGTACACCCGACGGCCGTCCCGGCTGACCTCGACCATCTGGGGGCCGCCGTTGAGGGGACGCTTCGGGTCCTTCGGATGGGGCGCCCGCCGAACGATGCCGCCGAGCTGGACAGTCCCCGTCAGCTTCGGACGGAAGGGGTCCGAGACGTCGTACTGCCGGAGCTCGCCCGTGCCCCAGCAGGAGACGTACAGGAAGCGGTCGTCCAGGGAGAGGGCGATGTCCGTCACGAGGGGCGGGACGGCCTTGAAGTCCTTCAAGGCCGGCGGGAGCCGGTCCGGGTCGGCCGGCTCGGCCGGGATTTCAATGACCTTCTGGACGTCCCAGGTCCCGTTCGTCCGGTGCCACAGCCAGATGGAGGCCGACAGGTCCTTCAGCGAGAGGACGACGCCGGCGAAGCCGTAGGCCTTCGTCGGGTCGTGGGCCGGCCGGAGTTCGAGGACCATCTGGTGCTCGGGACCGAGGTCGAGGGCCTGCACGTGCCGACGGCGCCGCAGGTCCCAGACGTGGATGTGGTGGCCGTAACGGCTGTTCAGGAGGGCGTTCAGGTCGACGCCGTTTTCGACCATCCGGGGCGTGCCCCACTCGCTGGTGATCATCACGTCGTAGCCCAGGTGCCACCAGAAGTCGTAGGCCAGGAATTGGGGCCCCCGGTCGACTTCCCAGCGGCCCAGGACCTCGAAGGTGTCGTGGTCGAGGATGAAGATGCCCCCGGGGCCGTCGCCCTCGGGGTTGCCCAGGGCGCTTAGATAAATCCCGTCCGGCCCGCAGTGGACCGTGTGGGGCCGGGAGTAGCCGGCCCGCTGGGCGACCTCCTGGGGTTCGATGACCTTCACGATACGGGGATTCCGGGGGTCCAGCTTGGTGTCCAGGATGTAAATCCGAGACGACCGCAGGCCGGGGACGACCAGATACCGGCGCTCGACGTGGGGATGGGGTGCATAGGGGCACAGGGCCGAACTGCAGGCATTCCAGCCGAAGTGGTGGAGCTCATCCCCCGGATAGGGGAGCTCCGTCCGGCCGACGACCTGGCCGTACGTGGGCGAACGGGGGTCGACGTCGACGACGCTCATGGCATCGGGGCGGCCGTCGCCGTTGGGATTGATGGTCGCCACGTAGGCCAGCCGCTCCGGCGGGGCCTGCATGGCCAGTCGAGGAGACGGATAAAACGTGGGGTCCGGACGCCAGACGACCATGGTGTGCCTCCCTGACAGGCGATGAGGGTAGGATACAAGATACAGGCTACAAGATGCAAGATATCCGAGCCGTTCGGTTCGTGAGCATGGCGTCGGGACGGCCTTTTCCATCGCCCGGGAAGCACGATGTGGCAAAGGGACGGAAGGACGAAGGGATGGACCATAGACCATGGACCACAGACCTATAGGGTCTCAGGACGAGGCCGCCCGGTCGCCCGAGACAGGTCTGGGGTCCGTGGTCTGGAGTCTGGGGTCCTTGCCCGAGGCCCATCTTGCATCCCCGGGGGATATACGGGACAATAGGGGGGAAACTTTGGCGCTCTCGGGAGGCATCCCATGGAACTTATCGACGAAATCCGGGGCTTTTTAGCGGAGCGGGTCGCCAGCCTGCTTCAGGAGACGGGCCGTCAGCAACAGGAGCGGGTCGGCGAGGTGCTCCAGCGTTTGCGGCAGGTTTTTCAGGCCCTCGAGCAGTCCCTGGTTCAACTGGAAGAGACGGTCCATGGTTGGTCCGTCCCGAACATCGACCAGCCCGTCGCCGACTGGGCGGCCCAGGTCGTCGAGCTTCTCCCGCCGCCTCCGCCGTCGCCCCTACCGGCTTTGATGGAGGCCGTGGACGCCATCGACATGGCCGAGACCCAGGGGGCCCTGCTACAGGCCCTCTTGCGGGGTGTCTCGGGTTTTTGCGACGGGATCGCCGTCTTCGTCGTTCGAGGAAACGCCCTGGTCGGCTGGCAGGGGCTCCGCCTGCAGGGGGTCGGGGCGGACGGGGAACGGTTTCGGAACTTTTCAGTCCCCCTGGATACTCCCAGTGCCTGGGCCCGGTGCTATGAGTCGCAGACGACCCAGGTGGCGACGCCGCCCTTTGGGCCCGCCGATCAGGCCATCTTACAGGAAATGGCCGGGTACCTTCCCGAGGTCTTTGCCCTGTTCCCGATCCTCGTGAAAGGCAAGCCGGTCGGTCTCCTCTATGCGGACCGTCGGTCGGGTCCCTGGAAGCCGGAAGAGCCGATGGCCATCGAGATCCTCGTCCGGCACGCCGCCATGGCCGTCGAGACGATGCCTTCCCGGTTGAAGTGGATCCAGACCCGCAAGGCCCAGGCCGCCGAGCCGCCGGCCCCGGCCCCGCCTGAGGTCGCCCCCGAGGAAAAGCGACTCCACGAAGAGGCGCAACGCTTCGCCCGTCTGCTTGTCCAGGAAATCAAGATGTACAACGAACAGCAAGTCGTCATGGGCCGTCAGTACCGGGACCTCTATGAACGCCTGCGGGAGGACATCGAGCGGAGTCGGAAGGTCTACCTCGAGCGGTTCCCCCGGTCGGTCGTCGCCCAGCGGGACTACTTTTACGAAGAGCTCGTTCGCGTGCTGGCCGACGGGGACCCCTCCCTGCTGGGCATCGACCGATGGCCCGTCTCGGAATAGGGGATTCGGGAATCCGGGCATCCGGGGATTCGGAAGGTCGGCCGAGGGATGTCCACCGTCCGACGGGCGTCCCGGGGGCGACGTCCGTCGCGGGTCGGTCCTCCGTTCCCACGACCTTCATCGGGATGGGACCCGTGGGAGCAAGGTCTGAAGGGGACGTATACCGCGCATCCAGGATGGACTTATGGGACAGTGACATCCGCATCCCACTTACCCAATTCCCGAACTCCCGAACGGCCGGATTCCCGGATTCCTGAATGACCCCATGATCATCGGCCTCACGGGACGTAACGCCGCCGGAAAGGGCACCGTCGCCGCCTGGCTGGAGCGGCTCGGCTTCATCTACCTGTCCCTTTCGGACGAACTCCGGTCGCTCCTCCGGGAGCACGGCATCTCTATCACGCGAGAGAACCTCATCCGTTACGGCGTCGAGTTCCGCCGCCGCCTGGGGCCGGGCATCTTGGCCGAGCGGGTCCTCCGGCGGATGGACCCGGAAAAGAACTACGTGATCGATTCCATCCGCCATCCTCGGGAAGTCGAGGTCCTGCGGGGCCGGCCCGACTTTCTGCTGGTCGCCGTCGTCGCCCGGCCGGAAGTCCGATTTGAGCGGCTCCGCCGGCGGGGCCGGGAGAACGACCCCCAGACGTGGGAGGAGTTCGAGCGCATCGAGCAGGCCGAGGTCGCCAACCCCGACCCCCTGGCCCAGCAGATCCCGGCCTGCGAGGCGATGGCCGACGTGGTCGTCGAGAACGACGATACGATCGAGGCCCTCTACGAGCGCCTCCGGGAGGTCCTCCTCCCTTTCTTCCTGCGCCAGACGCGACCCGATTGGGACGAGTACTTCATGCAGATCGCCAAGGTCGTGGCCCTTCGGAGTAATTGTCTGAAACGGAAGGTGGCGGCCATCGTCGTCAAGGACCGGCGGATCATTTCGACGGGTTACAACGGCACGCCCCGGGGCGTCCGCAACTGCAACGAGGGCGGCTGTGCCCGCTGTCGGGCCCTGGGCCAGAGCGGGACCCAACTGGACGTCTGCCTGTGCTCCCACGCCGAGGAGAACGCCATCACCCAGGCGGCCTACCACGGGATTTCGTTGCGGGACGCCACGCTTTACTGTACCCTGTCCCCGTGCATCACGTGTGCCAAGATGATCATCAACGCCGGGATCGCCGAGGTCGTCTACGAAAGCCCGTATCCCCTGGAGTCGGCCGTCGTCGCCCTCTTCCGGGAGGCCGGCGTGCGGCTTCGGGTCCTGGGGCGGGATGGGAGGAATGGGGAATGAGGAATGGGGAGTGAGGAGTGAGGAGTGAGGAATGGGGAATGGGGAATGAGGAATGAGGAATGAGGGGTGAGGAATGGGGAATTCCATTCCACATTCCTCAATCCTCATTCCTCATTGAGACCCTGCGTCATGCCGACCGACGTGCGTCACTTTCTGGACACCGACGACGTGTCTGTCGAGACCCTGCGGGGGCTTCTCCGGCTGGCCCGGGAAGTCAAGCAGGCCCCCGAGCGATACGCCCACGAGCTAAACGGCCGGGTCCTGGGCATGATCTTCCAAAAGCCGTCGACCCGGACGCGGGTGTCCTTCGAGGTCGCCATGCTTCAGATGGGGGGCCACGCTTTGTACTTCAACGCCCAGGACCTCCAGTTGGGCCGGGGCGAGACGGTCGCCGACACGGCTCGCGTGCTGAGCCGGTACGTCGACGGGATCGTCGCCCGGGTCTTTGCCCATGCGGACGTCGTGACGCTGGCCCGGTACGCCTCGGTCCCGGTCATCAACGGTCTCAGCGACTACCTGCATCCCTGTCAGGCCCTGGCGGACCTCTTGACGCTGTGGGAGAAAAAGGGCCGCCTGGAGGGCCTCCGCCTGGCTTACGTGGGGGACGGCAACAACGTATGCCACTCCCTGCTCTTGGCGGGGACCCGGCTGGGTCTGCACGTGCGGGTCGCCACGCCGCCGGGCTTTGAGCCCCGGCCCGAGGTCCTCGACCGGGCCCGGTCGCATGCCCGGTCGAGCGGGGGAAGTGTGCTGTGGACCTCGGACCCCGTCGAGGCCGTCGCCGGGGCCGACGCCGTGTACACGGACGTGTGGGCCTCGATGGGCCAGGAGCACGAGCGCGACCACCGGCTGAAAGTCTTTCGGCCTTATCAGGTGAACGTGGCCCTGATGAGTCAGGCCCGGCCGGATGCCGTCTTCATGCACTGCCTGCCGGCCCATCGGGGGGAGGAGGTCACCGACGAGGTCATCGACGGGCCGGCCTCGGTCGTCTGGGACCAGGCCGAAAACCGTCTCCATACGCAGAAAGCCCTGCTTCTCTGGCTGTTCCATCGGGTGGCGCCATGACCCGTATCGGCATCGTCGTGGCCCGGTACAACGAGGTCGTCGTCCAGGGCCTCCTGGCGGGAGCCCGGCGGGCCTTGGAGGAAGCCCAGGTCCCGGAGACGAGCCTCCAGATTCTCGAAGTCCCGGGGTCTTTCGAAATTCCCTGGGGGGTCGCGCACCTGATCGAGACCTGGCGGCCTGACGGCGTCATCGCACTGGGGGCCATCATTCAGGGTGAGACCGATCATCATGCGTATCTGGCCCAAGCGGTGTTCTCAGCGCTTGCACAAATCAGCATCCAGCATAAAATACCCATTGGGCTTGGCATCGTAACGACGGCCAATCTCTCGCAGGCGCTGGAACGGGCCGGCGGTAAGATGGGTAACAAGGGTTATGAAGCCGCTCGGGCCGTCCTGCAGTGTCTGCGGTGGGTCCACACCCCGGCGTGACGTCTGGGCAAGCGATGAACGTGGAGCACCGTCCCGATCGGTCGTCCCCCGCGATGGAAGGGTTTTCGTTCGTCTTTCCGGCCTTATGGCCGAATCGCCGGCGGGCCCGCGTGCTGGCGATGGTGGTCCTGTATAGTCTCGAGCTGGACCCGGGGGACGTCGAGGAGAAGATGGCCGGGGTCCTCAAGATGCTGGGGGTCTCCCGACCTGCCGTCTTAGAGCGGGCCCGTTACCTGATCACGGGCGTCCTTCGGCATCAGTCCGAACTGGATGCCATTATCCAGCGCTTGGCCCATCACTGGGAACTGGAACGTCTGAGTCCCGTCACCCGCAACGTCCTCCGGATCGCCCTCTTTGAGTACCTTCACGACGGTCTGGACCTGGCCCTGGTCATCCATGAGGCCGTGGAACTGGCAAAGGCCTTTGCCGAGGACGATGCCTTCCGGTTCGTTCACGGCCTGCTGGATCAGCTCCGGAGTCAACGGGCATGAGCCTGACGGGCAGTCTGGAAGATTTGTCATTGACCGATATCATCCAGATCATCAGCCTCAGCAAGCGGACGGGCATCCTGGAGGTCGAATCCGAGGACCGACGGCGGGGCATCATCATTTTTAAGAACGGCCAGGTCGTGAGCGCCCTCCTGCAGGGGAAGAACCAGAAGAGCTTGGGCCAGGCTCTGGTCGAGTACGGGGTCCTCCAGCCCGATCAGCTAACACAGGCCCTCGCCTTGCAACGTCAGCAGAAGGTCCATCAGCCCCTCGGTCAGATCCTCGTCCAGCAGGGGTGGCTCACCCGGGAAGCCCTCGAGCTGGTCGTCAAACAGCAGATTTATCGGATTGTCTACGAACTCCTTCAGTTCCCGCGGGGCACCTTTACCTTTCATCTGACCGAGATCATCCCCTACGACGAGATTCGGGTCGACCCCATCGACCTGGTCCTCCTGGAGAAGGGCCTGAACGCCCAGCAACTCTTATTGGATGCGATGAAACTTCGGGACGAGAGCCAGCTCTTGCGGCCGGCGACCGCCCCGGCGGGGCCTGGCGGAGCCATCGGCTTAGCCGAGGAGGAGGCGGAGACGGAAGCCTCGTTGGAGGGCCTGTCGGTCCTCCTGGCGTTCCCCCAAGCCGTGGTCCGGTCGTACCTGTCCCATACGCTGATCCAGCGGGGTGCTGTCGTCGTCGAGCTTTCTGAGACGAACCCCGACGAAATCCTGAACCGGGTCGTCGAATGGCAGCGGCTGGCTTCGGACGTTACCGTCGTCGTGGACGTGGACGTACTCCGGGAACCCTTGGCGTGGATTCAGGCCGTCCGCCAACGGGCCGGTGGAGTCCCCATCCTCCTGGTGTACCGGTACATCCAGCCGGACCTGGATGAAGCCCTGCGACGGGCATGGAACGTGCACCTTTTGCAAAGCCCCTTCATCCCGGCGGGGTCGCCGCGGGAGGTCCGGGGGCATGCCCACATCTTGGCCCAAGTCTTGTTGGACCATTTGCGAATGCTTCGGGCGACTCAAAGCGCCCGGCCGAGGCCGTCGGCCCCGGACATCATGGAGCGGCTGTGGCGGGAGCTCGGCCTGGACGAGCCCTTCCAGGAAGAAACCCCGGAGGCCCGCCTTTCGAAGCTCATGGCCCAATTGAAGCAGGCCCTGGCGGACCTGCGGCATCCCTCCGAGGCGCCCCAGATCTCGCTCCTGATCCTGCAGTTCGCCGCCGAATTCCTGGACCGGGGCCTGCTGTTTCTGAACACGCCGCAAGGCGTCGTCGGCCTCGGCGGATTCGGCGATACGGGCGACGACGAAGCGATGCCCCTGAAGGTCCGGCGAATCCGATTGCCCGAACCCGTCGGCGACTTTGCGGTCGTCGCTCAGACGGGCCAGCCCGTCCGGCGGTCGGCCGCCGAGGCGTCGGCGTGGCTGGACGCCTTCGTTCAGACCATCGGTCGCTTTCGGCCCTCGGAATACGTGATCATTCCCCTCGTCGTCCAGGACCAGACGGTCGGCTTCTTCTACGGGGATAACGCCGTCACGGGCCGACCCCTGGGCGACCTGACGTATCTGGAGATCTTCCTCCATCAGGCGAGTTTCGCCATCGAGAATGCCATCCTGAACCGACGTCTGAGTCAGGCGGTATTCCGATGACGGCAGGGCGGCCCCTGCGTTCGGTGATGGTCATCGAGGACTCGGAGACGATGCGGGGCTACATCCGGATGTGTCTCCAGGCCTTCTTCCCCGGCGTCCAGAGCCTGGAGGTCCCCAGCGGCTTCGACGCCCTCCGGCTCCTGCCGGGCCTGGCCGTCGACCTCATCATCACGGACATCAACATGCCGGACATGAACGGCCTGGAGCTCATCCGCTTCCTGAAGACCCATCCGACGTACCGCCAGATCCCCATCGTCATCGTGTCGACCGAGGGCGCCGCCGAGGACCAGCGCCGGGGCATGGCCCTTGGGGCCGACGCTTACGTCGTCAAGCCCTTCCGGCCGGACCACCTGGCCCAGGTCGTCCGGACGATCTGGCTTCGTTACGAACAGGCCTTGCCGTCTATGCCCCAGGAGGAGCCAGCGTGGCCGCCCGAGAGCTGAACCCCGAATTCCTGGCCGAGGCCCAGGACATCCTGGAGGCCATCGGGAACGTCCTCCGGCAGTTCGAGCAGTACGCCCGAGTCGGTCAGTTCAAGGCCGACCTCGTGAACCAGCTCTTTCGGAGCTATCACTCCCTGAAGGGCCTCTCGGCCATGCTGGGCTACACGCGGCTGAGCACTTACACCCACCGGCTCGAGGACGTCCTCGACCGGGTCCGTCTGGGGAAGATCCCCGTGTCGCCCCACCTGGTCGACTTGCTGTTCGACTCTTTGGAGACGCTTCAACGCTTGCTCCAAGAGACGGCCGGGACGACCGAGGTCATCGACCTGGACCAAGCCCTCGAGGCCGTCGACCGCTTTGTCGAAAGCATTCAACGGCCCGTCCTGTCGGCCGAGGCCGACCCCCTGGACCGTCTGGCCCTGGATGCGGCGACTCGCCAGTCGCTGACCGAGTACGAGGAGCACCGTCTCCGGGAGGCGGTCCGCCAGGGCCTGCGTATCTACTCGATTTACCTTCGACTGCCCTTCGCCGACTTCGACCGGGTCCTCCGGGAGGCGAATGCCGTCCTGAATCAGCACGGCGAGCTCATCAGCACGCTCCCGGAGGCCGGGACCGACCCGGACCAGATCGGTTTCCGTCTGCTATGGGCCTCGCGGGTAGCCCCGGACGCCGTGGGGGACTTGCTTCCGACCGCCCCGACCCGGCTGGACCTGCTGTACCCCCCCGAGGGCATACCCCCGGCTGAGCCAGGTCGGCCCGCCGTCGAGGCCGAGGCCGAACCCTCGGAAGCCGAGGCCGAGCCGGCCTTTCTACGAGACCTCAGCCGCTCCGTCCGGGTCGACCTGCAGGCTCTGGATGCCGTCCTGAACGTCGTGGGGGAGGCCGCCGTCCTCCGGTCCCGGCAGGAGAGCCTGATCCGAGACCTCCAGAGCCGTTTTCCGGAGATCGCCGGCTCCCTGACAGCTCTCCTTCAGCTCACCCAGGAGATGGCCACCCGCCTGGGGGAAGCCCAACGGCATTTGCTGGAGCTCCGGCTGGTCCCCATCGGGACGGTCTACGGCCGCCTGGAGCGGATGGTCCGCCGGCTGGCCCGTCAGGCCGGCAAGCAGGTCCAGACGGTCTTCCTGGGCGGCGAGACCCGCCTCGATAAGGTCCTCATCGAGCACATCATGGACCCTCTCGTGCACATCCTGCGAAACGCCGTCGATCACGGCATCGAGGCACCCGACGAGCGACGGGCGCAAGGGAAGCCCGAGACGGGGACGGTCCGTATCGAGGCGGCCCAGGTCGGTCAGCGGATCGCCCTGCGCATCGCCGACGACGGCCGGGGGATTCAGTTGGAAAAGGTCCGCCGGCGGGCCATCCAGATGGGCCTCATCGACGAGCAGGCCGAGGTCACCGTCCAGGACGTCCTGCGGCTCATCTTCGAGCCGGGGTTCTCCTCGGCCGAACGGGTCGGCGAGGTCTCGGGCCGGGGCGTCGGCCTCGACATCGTCAAGCAGACCATCGAGCGCCTGAACGGGACCGTGACGGTCCACACGGAGGCCGGTCAGGGAACGACCTTCGAGATCTCGCTCCCCATCACGCTGGCCATCGTCCCGGCCGTGATCGTCCGGGTCGGCCCGGAGCGATTTGCCGTCCCCCTCGCCCTGGTCCAGGAAATCGTCGAGGTCCGGCCCGAGCATCTCCGACAGGTCGAGGGCCAGGAGCTCCTGCATTACCACGAGGGGACGGTCCCCTTGATCCGGCTGGGTCAGATCTTTCGACTGACGGACGCCCGGGACGGGGGATTCGCCATCGTCAGTCGGGCCGGCCGGCAGTGGTTTGCCCTGTGCGTCGATGGGGTCGAACGGATGCAGGAGATCGTCATCAAACGGATCCCGGCCCGTCTTCAGGAGCTTCGGGGCATCAGCGGGGCCGCCGAGATCGGCGAGGACCGGCCCGTCCTGGTCCTGGACCCCATCAGCTTGACGGCGCGGGTCTTCCCGCGGCGGACGTGAAGACCGGCTATTCGGGAATTCGGGAGCTCGGCCGTCCGGCAGTCCGGGAGTTCGGGCGTTCAGGAATCCGGCCGTGGCCGGATACACCGGCTTGGACGGTAGGTCCGGGTGACCTCCCCCGACCCTTTATGCCAGACGGCTGAATTCCTGAACGGCCGGATTACCGGACGCCCGAATTCCCGGACGGCCGAATAGCCCATGTACGAGGCCTACTTCGGTTTGACGGACCTGCCCTTCCGGAACACGCCGGACCCCCGGTACGTGTGCTGGCTCCCCCAGTACGAGCAAGCCCTCGCCATGGTTCAGTATGCCCTCGAGGAGCGGGAGATGGTCCTCCTGACGGGGGCCGTCGGGGTCGGCAAGACGACCGTCGTCCGGGCGGCCCTCCAGCAAGCTGAGGCGGCGTCCATCCGGGTCGTCGTCCTCGTCTATCCCCGGATGACGCCCTACCAACTGCTAACCCAACTGGCCACGGCCTTGGACGTCCCGCCGGCCCGGTCTCGTTCCGTCTTGATGAATCAGTTGGCCGACCGGCTTGTCGACCTCTGGCAGGGCGGCCAGGGCGCGGCCCTCGTCTTGGACGAGGCCCATCTCCTACCCGGCAAGGCCGTCTTCGATGAGATCCGCTTCCTGAGCAACCTTCAGCTGGACACGGCCAACCTCTTGGGCATCGTCTTGGTCGGCCAGCCGGAAATTGAGGCGACCCTCCGGCGGCGGGCTTACACTGCTTTCCGCCAGCGCATCAGCATGCATCTTCGGTTAGTCCCCTTGCGGCCCGAGGAGGTGCCGACCTACATCCGCCACCGGTGGGAACAGGCCGGGGGCACTTGGCCGGGGCCCTTCCGGCCGGACGCCGTCGAGGCGATCGCCGCTCTTTCGGAGGGCTATCCGCGCGTCGTCAACCACCTGGCTCACCTGGCCCTGATGGAAGCCTTCGCCCAGGACCGGACCTCGATCGACGCCGATCTGGTCCGTTCCGTCCGCTCGGCCCTTGTGGTATAATCCGCCGTGGCTGTAAGACGAGTATGGACGGAGCGCCCGAGCGGTCGGGCTCGCAGGATCATGGAGTCTTCTGAGCGGATTGCCGTCACGTGTACGGGATGCGGTCGGCGTCTGCGGATCCCCTGGAAGCCTCAGGCCGCGGGGGTCCGCCTGAGGTGCCCCGTGTGCCGCCACGTCCTGGTCGTCCGGCGGTCGGAGGCCGAGACGCCCGTTCGATTCCAGAACGTCCTGCACTATATGCGACCGCAGACGGCGACCGTCCGGACCTTCCTCTGCTACATGGGGACGGCCGACCTGGGCGTCGCTCAACGCTTGACGGCTCCCCTCGTCCAGGAAATGGGGGCCGACGTGGAAATCTTCACGGACGGCCGGTCCCTCTGGGAGGCGGTCCGCCGAAGCCCCCCGGACTTGGTCATCGTCGAGGCGTGGCTCCCCGGCCTGATGGGCTATGAGGTCATCGAACGGGTCCGCCAGGATGGGGCCCTACGGGACTTGCCGGTCATCCTGTTGGCCTCGCTGACCCACCCGGGCCGCTACCGCCGGCCGCCGGTCCAATTCCATGGGGCCGACGAGTACATCGAGCCCGACGTCCCCATCCCCCGCTTCCAAGAGGTCGTTCAACGCCTGCTCCGACGCGCCCCGGCCGGCGAGTCCGAGACGACGGTCCGCGATGAGGAAGAGGCCCGCCGCTTGGCCCGGCTCCTCCTGACCGACTTCATCCTGTACCACATGGACCGGGTCCGGGCGGCCCTGGCGGCCGGCGACCTGCGCTCGGCCCTGGGTCGGGAGATCGCCGAGTTCCACGCCTATTACCGGCGTCGGGTCGACCCCCGGATATGGGAACGCCACGATTACTTTGAACAGTTTCTTCGAGAAATCGAGCAGTCCGGTCAGGTCCAGAATCTCTTCAAGGACGTCGAAGTATGAAACCCGAATGGGAACGTATGGAATGGTGGGAGTCCCAGGGACCGCCGACGGCATGGCCCGACTCGGTCTGGCTCGTCCTTTACGAGGCCCTGGACTCGGAAGACTGGCAGTTCCGAAGCCAGCTCGCCGCCTGGCTGACTCGGCTTCATCATCCCCGTCTGGTCCAAATCCTCGTCGACGCCCTGCAAGACGACGAGCACGCCAACCGTCGCAACACGGCCCTTCAAATCTTGACGGCCCAGAGCCGCTACATCCCGGACGTCCTCCGGGAGCTGATGGAATCGCCTCACCCGGACGTCCGTCTCTTTGCCGTCCAACTGGCCCGGACGGCCCGGGACCCCGACCTCCGGCCGGACCTCCAAAAGCGTCTGACCGACCCGAACCCCAACGTCGTCACGACGGCCATCGAGTCGATCGGTCACCTGGGCCTCGCCTCGGCTGTCCCGGCCCTCCGACCCCTGCTGGCCTCGGACGACCCCTGGGTCCGTTACCAGACCGTTCAGGCCCTGGGTCGGATCGGCCATCCGGACCTTCTGGACCTCTGGCCGGCCTTGCTTCAGGACCCCCTGCTGTACCTGCCGGCTCTCCAGACGCTGGGCTACTTTTTCGACGCTCGGGCCGTGGCCCTCGCCGTCGAGGCCCTCCGACGGCCCGACTTAGCGGACAACGTCCTCCGGGGGACCCTCCGGTGGTTTTCCGTCCCCTGGAAGGACGAATGGCTCCGGCGGTACGTCCGCCGGTTCCACGAATGGCTGACCCGGGTGGCACCCCCGACCGACGCCTTGGACGCCCTGCCCTGGCGGGATTGGCTCGCCCACGGCTCCGAAGAGGTCGCCCGGAGTGCTGAGTTTTGGGCCGCCGTCTTTCAGCGACCCGAATTTGGGGAAACCCTTCCAGAGCGACTGGACGATCCCCTCGAGTCGGAACGGGTCTCGATGGTCCTGCCGTGGCTCCCGTCCCTGACCCCGGCCCGATGGCGCTCGATATGGGACCGTCTCGAACGCCCGGAGGCCCTCCACGCCTGGCTCTACTGGCAGGCGCCCCTCTTAGAGGACGCTACCGTCCGGACCGCCGTATTGGACCGATGGGACCGATTGGCGCCGGAGACCCGGGCCTTCGCCCTGCAAGCCGTTCTCCGGCAGGCCCCCTGGCCCGAAGTCCGGGTCTGGCTGGAATCCACCTGGCCCCTGGAATCGCCGGAGCTCCAAGACATCGTCTGGGCCTGGCTGGCCGAACAGCAGGCCGAGCCCGACCGGGCCGCCGAGCTCCTCCGATGGACGGCCGCCTGGACCGAGGACGCCCAGGCCTGGCGCCGGGCGGCCGCCGTGGACGTCCGGTCCGCCCTGGCCCCCGACGAGTTCCGTCAGCGGGCCATTCCATGGATGCAGGACCCGGCCCCCTGGGTCCGCCTTCGGGTCCTGGAAGATGCGACGCGGGCCGACCGACCGGACCTCCCCCGGGACGTGATCGATCGTCTCCTGCGCATGGCCCTGGCCGACGAACATACGGCCGTCCGGGAGCGGGCCATCCTGGCCTATCCCGACGACGCGCCCGACCTCATCGACGTCCTCCGGGCGACGCTGGCCGGGTCGGACCTCTGGGGCCAGGTCGCCTCGGTCCGACGGCTCGCCGGGTCCGGCCATCCGTCTGCTCTCGCCATCCTGGAAGCCCACTACGACCATGCCGAGTTTCCCCTGCGCCTGGAGATCCTGCGCCACGCCGGCCGGCTCGACGTCCCCGAGGTCTTGACGTTCTACCGCCAGGAGTACGACCATCGGGACTTGATCCACCGGCGTATGATCCTCGAGGGCCTGGCCGCCATGCGGCGCCAGGCCGAAGCCGCCTTCGAGTTCGCCCGCCAACGGTTCGACCCCGAGATGGAGACCAGCCTGAAGGTCCGGGGCCTGACGACGATGGCCGTCCTGGACGCCCGGCGCCTCGATGCCTGGCTGACCGAGACGGCGCCGCCTATCGAGCAGTGGCTGTCTCCGCCCGAGTGGATGACCGTCCTCGCCCACCTGGACCTGCCCGACGTCCCCGCATGGGCCCGACCGTGGCTGTATCTCGAAGAGACCTGGCCCCAGTGGATCGAAATCGTTCAAGCTCGACCCGCCTGGCGGGCGACGCTGGACCGATACGGCCCTCACCGCCTCCGGCAGTGGGCCGCCTTTTTCATCGAACCCTCGGATGACCCGTGAAGACCTGCCCATCTGCCTGTCTGCCCCTGCCCCAGGATCATGGCCCGTCACTCGTCACGCGTTACCGGGGACCACGGATTGGACGCATGCGGTACCCGCCTCTGGACTCGTCTCAGACCGGTGAGATCCTGAGCGACGACCTGTTTTACGCCTTCGTGGACCTGATTTACCGGCAAACGGGCATCCGCTTCGACAAGGAGTCCCGCTTCGTCCTCCAGCGGCGGCTCGTCCACCGCATGCGGGCCCTCGGCCTGCCCTCTTTGGAACGCTACTACTACCACCTCCTGTATCATCCCGACCGGGAACGGGAGATGGACCAGCTCATCGACCTGGTGACGACCCACGAGACCTACTTCTTCCGGGAAAAACGCCAACTGCGGTGCTTTGTCGAGGAGATCGTCCCCCTCCTGGTCCAGGAACGGCGGGCCGAGCCCGCTCGCGTCCTCCGTATCTGGAGCGCCGGCTGTTCGACCGGCGAGGAGCCTTACTCGATCGCCATGCTCCTCCGGGGCCTCCCGGTCTTGACGGGATGGCAACTCTTCATCTTCGCCAGCGACATCTCGAGCCGGGCCCTCCAGGTCGCCCGTCAGGGCATCTACGGGAGCGGGTCGTTTCGGGACATGGAGCCCGAATATGAAGCCTACGTCCGCCAGTACTTTGAGCCGACCCCTGACGGCCGGCTTCGGATCCGGGACGAGATCCGCCAGATGGTCCTGTTCGGACGCGTGAACCTGCTGGATTCGTCGAGCTTGGCCCTGTACGGCTGGCTGGACGTCATCTTCTGCCGCAACGTCCTGATCTACTTCGACACCGAGGCCAAAAAACGGGCGATCCAGAATTTTTACGAGCGCCTCCGTCCCGGCGGCTTCCTGCTCCTGGGGCACTCCGAGTCCCTCCTGGGGCTGGACAGCCGATTCCAACTCGTCCATTTTCGAAATGACATGGTATATCGGAAGTGAGGTCCCGGGTGCCGGGTTTTGAGGGGTCCGGCGATGCGCGGCCCCGACCGCCGAACGACCGGCACCGGCACCCAACACCGAAGCCGGCCCCGGGACCGGAGACCCTCTGTAAGGAGACACCGGACCGATGCGGCCGCCGCAGGCGAAGAAGATTCGGGTCCTCGTCGTCGACGACTCGGCTTACAACCGACGGACGATTACCCGCATGCTGTCGTCAGACCCCGACATCGAGGTCGTCGATACGGCCTACGACGGTCAGCATGCCGTCAAGAAGGTCCTCGAACACGACCCCGACGTCATCACCCTGGACCTGGAAATGCCGAACATGGACGGCTTCACGTTCCTGCGATGGCTGATGGTCCAGCGGCCCAAGCCCGTCATCGTCATCAGCGCATACGAGGCCGACGAAAACGTCCTCCGGGCCCTCGAGATGGGCGCCCTCGACTTCATCGCCAAGCCCGGCGGCCCTATCTCGCCCCGACTCTCGACGATTCAGGAACAGCTCATCGCTAAGGTCCGGGTCGCCGCCCAGGGCAAGCTCCGACCGGCCGCCGGGCCCCTGCCCTCGGAGACGCCGGCCCGGCCGGCCCACCGGAAGCCGAGTCCCCTTTGGGAAGCCCAGCCGGCCCCCTCGGACATCGTCGTGATCGGCGCCTCGACGGGCGGACCTCAGGCCATCCGCCACCTCTTGCAGAGGCTCCCGTCGGACCTGCCGGCGGCCGTCCTGATCGCTCAGCACATGCCGCCCATCTTCACGACGATGTTCGCCCAGCGGCTGGACCAGCTCGCCGGCCTGCGGGTCCGGGAGGCCGGGGACGACGAGGTCGTCCGACCCGGTGTCGTGTACGTCGCCCCCGGCGGCCGCCATATGGAAGTCTGGCTGGCCCGCGGCGAGCTCCGCATCCGGCTCCGGTCCCCAGACGGACGGGATAAGTACGTGCCTTCCGTAGACCGGCTGTTTCGATCGGCGGCCGAGGCCTGCGGGACGGCCGTCCTGGGCCTTGTCCTGACCGGCATGGGCGACGATGGTCTGCAGGGCGCCGCCGCCGTGAAGGCCGTCGGGGGCCGCATCATCGTCGAACACGAGGAGACGGCCGCCGTCTACGGAATGCCCCGAGCCGTCGTCGAGGCTGGCCTGGCCGACGAGTCGCTTCCCCTTGATCGCATCCCCGAGGCTATCCAGGCCTGGCTTCAACGCCGACGTAAGGCATGACAAGAGGAGGCCCCAGGAACCCGGGGCCGGCGTGCTATTTCACGACGCATTTCCCGGCTTCCCGAACGTCTGGATTCCCTCAAAATACAAGCTGACAAAGCATTACTTGTGGGGGTCGGTCATCCGCGTGAAGGAGTGATGAAGTGACGGAGTGACGATGGAAGGATGATCCCGACCGGCCCGCCGGCCCAAGACCGTCGCTCGTCACACCGTCCGCCCCGAAGGGTCGGAAAGGCTGAATCCATCCGGGTTTCCACGAACCGAACGGCTATGTCAAGAAGGGCCCGGTGAGATCGGCTTATGGCTCGTGGCTCATGGGTCATGGGCCCATGAACTATGAGCCATGACCCATGAGCTGATATAAGCGAAGGGGCCCATCGGCCCAAGATACCGGTGTTAGGTCTTAGATGCGCGTGTTGGGTCGGGTAATTCACCCAACACCCAAAGACCGAATCAACCCTTCACCCGGCACGTGTTGATGCCCAGGACGGCCCACAGGGGGCAGAACTTCACGATGCCCGTCCCAAGGGGTACCAGGGCGATGGCGCCCACGACCCATCGGGCCGCCCCGTCCAGGGCCAGAAAGGCCAACAGGAAAAGCCCGATACCGATGAGGATGCGAATCACGCGTTCTACGCCGCCGACGTTGCACGTCATGGCAGACCTCCAGGAGATCCCGAGATTTCGCAAAAAATTTAGAGGTCCCGGGCCGGAGCGGGGTTACAAAAGACCCATCGGCCTATAAATTCAAAACGAGGCGAAGGCGATGCGCACGAGGTAGACGAACCGGTTCGGCAGGACGCCCATCTGGAGGGTAAAAAACAGGCACAGGGCGACCGCCAAAGCAAACCCCGCCACGGGGACGGCAGGCTCGGTCGGCGCTTGCTTCCAGGCCCGCCGCACGTCGGCCGTCGGGGGTTCGAACATCGTCCATACGACCCGGAAGTAGTAGTAGGCGGCGATCAGGCTCGTGACGACGCCGACGATGACCAGACTGGGCCAGCCCGCCTGGAAGGCCGCCCGGAAGACCCATAGCTTGGCCACGAACCCGGCCGTCGGGGGAATCCCCGCCAGGGCCAGGAGGAAGACCGTCAGGCCGAGGGCCCACCCCGGGTGACGGTACCCGAGGCTCCGGTACCGCTCCAGCGTCGGCTCGACGCCCCAGGCCTCGAGGGCCGCCACGACCAGGAAAGCCCCCATGTTCATGAACAGGTAGGCCAGCAAGTACAGCAAGACGGACTCCCGGGCGGCGTCCCCGGCCGCCGTCAGGCCGATCAGGATGTAGCCGGCGTGGGCGATGCTCGAGTAAGCCAGGAGCCGCTTGACGTTGCCCTGCCGGAGGGCCAGGACGTTGCCGACGACCATCGTCAGGACCGCCACGCCGGCCAGGCCCCAGCCCCAGACGTCGGCCGTCCGACGGAAGACCTGCGCCATGTCGCCAAACAGTCGGAGCATGGCCCCGAAGGCGGCCGCTTTGACGGCGGCCGACATGTAAGCGACCGTCGGCGTCGGGGCCCCCTGATAGACGTCGGGCGTCCACATGTGGAAGGGGACAGCCGAGGCCTCAAAGGCGAGGCCCGCAAACATCAGGGCCAGGCCCAGATAGGCCAGCCATCCCCGAGGGGTGCCCTGCAGACTCGGGAGCCGAGCCGCCAGGTCGACCAGGGACGTCGAGCCGACGGCCCCGTACATCAAGGCGATGCCGTACGCAAAGACGGCCGCCGCAAAGGCGCCCAGGAGGAAATACTTGAGGGCGCTCTCCAGGGCCGGCTCGGTCGGGTTCTCATAAGCGATGAGGACGTACAGGCTCAGGGAGAGGAGCTCCAAGCCGATGAAGATGACGAGCACGTCGGACGTCCCCGACATCGTCAGCATGCCGACGGACGTGATCAGCAGGAGGCCCATCCAAGAGCCGCTCCGCTCCGACTGGGCCTCCCAGACGGGGCCCATGGCGATGACGACGACGGCGGCCGCCACGACGTACATGATCAGCGTCAGGAGCGTCACGTTGTCCAAGACGAGACGGTTTCCGAAGGCGACGAACCGCTGATTAAAGAGGAATCGGAACGTGATAAAGATAAGACCGATCAGGCCGAGGACGACCCCGTAGTAGAGCCACCGGAGCCACTCGGGCCGCCAGGCCTCGACGACCAAGAGGACGGCGGCCAAGACGACGAAGAGGCCCGCCGGGAGGAGGGCCCATCCCTGCGTTTGCGTCCACCAGGTCATCCACGTCTGCATGGGTCCTCCTCCTGCCTTCTTGCTACCTAATGGCCCCACGGCCCCACGATCCATCGGAGGGCCGTTTGGGTGCGTTCCAGGAACGGCGTGGCCCATACGCCGATCCAGACGGCCAGGGCCAGGAGTGGCACCGTAGCGGCCCACTCATGGGGCTTCATGTCGGTCAACCGACGGTTTTCCTCATGGGTCACGGGACCATGCATGACTCGTTGATACATCCTCAGCATGTAGACAGCACTCCAGATGACGCCCGTCACGGCCAAGGCCGTCGCCACGGGGTACCGCCGGAAGGCACCCCAGAAGATCAGGAACTCCCCGACAAAGCCGTTCAGGAAAGGCAGTCCGATGGACGACAGGAGGATGACCAAGAACACGGCCGCATAGCGCGGGAGGACGTGGGCCACGCCCCCATAGGCGTCCATCTCCCGAGTGTGGCGTCGCTCGTACAGGAGTCCGACCAGGACGAAGAGGCCCCCCGTACTGATCCCGTGGTTGACCATCTGGAGGATCGCCCCCTGCACGGCCGTCGGCTCCAGGGCAAAGATCCCGGCCACGATGAGGCCCAAGTGGCTGATACTCGAGTAGGCGACCAGCCGCTTCATGTCCGTCTGGGCCAGGGCCGCCCAGGCCCCATAGATGACGCCGACGACGCCTAAGGCGACCATCGCCGCCTGAAATCGGGAAACGGCTTGGGGGAACAAGGGCACGCAAAACCGGAGGAGGCCGTACGTCCCCATCTTGAGGAGGACGCCCGCCAGGAGGACGCTCCCCGGTGTCGGGGCCTCCACGTGGGCCGCCGGGAGCCACATGTGGAGGGGGACCATCGGGACCTTCACGGCAAAGGCGATGGCAAAGGCCAGAAACAGGAGGACTTCCTCCCGAAGCGACAAGGGGTGCGTCGTCTGCAAGACCTGCAAGACGTCCCCATACAGGAGCGACTGGCCCCCCGTCCGGACGTACAGGTAGACGACCCCGGCCAGCATGAAGAGGGAACCCGCAAAGGTGTACAGCAAAAACTTGAAGGCCGCATAGACCCGCCGGGGACCGCCCCACACGAAGATGATGAAAAACATCGGGACCAACACGAGTTCCCAGAAGACGTAAAACATCAGGAGGTCGGCCGCCAGAAATACGCCGAAGAGGGCCGTTTCCAGAAAGAGAAGGGCGGCGTAAAAGCCGGCGACGTGCGCCCGGATCTCCTGCCAGGCCGACAGGACCGCGACGGGGACCAGGAGAGCCGTCAGGCCCACGAGAAGCACGCTCAGGCCGTCCACGCCGAGGGCGTAAGAGATACCCCACTCGGGAATCCAACGGACCCGTTCCTCAAATTGAAGTCCCGAATAGCCCGTGTGAAAGAAGACCACGACGGGGAGGACCATCAGGAAGGCCGTCCCCGAAAAAAACAGAGCCGCCTGCCGATAGAGGTCCTGGGGCCAGGCCTTCCCCCGCAGGGCCTCCAGCCACCGAAGCAGACCGATGACGAGGGCGCCCAACGTCGGCCACCAGAGGATCGTGCTCAGGACCGGCCACGCTCGCATGTCCGTCTCCCGTTCGTCTCGGATGGAGTCCAGGCTCCAGAGCCCAGCGTCAGCACCCGACCCCAGGGAAGTACCCTGAGTCTTGTGGGGCGAAGGACTATCGTCCCGACCTGACCAAGGGCTTAAGCCGCCCCGTGACCACCTTACTGCGGCAAGACGAAGCAAGCACTTTTACCTGGGTCTCGACCCGCTCGCCTTACCGAAGCAATATGCTCAAAAGTAGACTGATGATGGTCGCCAACGTCGCAAACTGAAGGCCTACAATCCATATGAAGTACCGGGTCATCCGCTGGTCCAAGTCCCGAACCTTTTGCTCTAAGCTCTGGATCCGGGCCGACAGCCGCTGGTCGAGGGCTTGCATCTGAGCTAACAACTCTTCCCGATACCGGTCGACCTTTTGGTCGACGGCCCGAATCTCGGCCGACAGCCGCTGGTCCACGGCCTGGATCTGCGCCATCAGCTCCTCCCGAAATCGGTCGACCTTCTGGTCGACGACCCGGATCTCCGCCATCAGTTCTTCACGGTACCGGTCGACTTTCTGGTCGACGGCCCGAATCTCCGCCATCAGCTCTTCCCGGAACCGGTCCACCTTCTGGTCGACAGCCCGAATCTCCGCTATCAGCTCCTCCCGGAATCGGTCGACCTTCTGGTCGACGACCCGGATCTCCGCCGTCAGTTCTTCACGGTACCGGTCGACTTTCTGGTCGACGGCCCGAATCTCCGCCGTCAGCTCTTCTCGGAACCGGTCCACCTTCTGGTCGACGGCCCGAATCTCCGCTATCAGCTCCTCCCGGAACCGGTCGACTTTCTGGTCTAAATGGAACACCATGTCCCGCAGTTCTCCACTCAGGCGCGATTGTTCATCGACTCGACCCTCCAGGTAAGCGACGCGTTCTTCCAGCGTGGCCGCCATGGGCTACCTCCGTGTCGGGTTTCGGGTGCTGGGCATCAAGACCGACGTCCCCCCGCCCGACCCTGCGAAGCCGTCCGGCCTGTGAGAAAGCCGAGAGTCCCGCACTTTACCTCCCGCGAATCCCGTACAAGTAGAACAACAAGAGTAAAATTCCCACGAGCATCGCATAAGCGTAAACCTTCAGATTGCCCGTCTGGATACGGGTCGTCCGGCGGGCCACCGCGCCCAGGGTCCGGGCGCTTCCGTCGAACAAGCCGTCGATGACCCGCACGTCCAAGAAGCCAAACACGACCCGCTCGGACAGCCACAGCAGGGGCCGGCTCCACAAGAGCTCGTAGAGCTCGTTCCAGCCCAACTGGCGCAGGAAGATTCCCTGGACTCGGGCCCAGCGGTCCAGCCGAGGCCGCCAGCGCTCCCACCCCGTGAGGTACACCCAATAGGCCAGACCGCTCCCGACGACGGCGGCCGTCAGACCGGCCAGGCCCAGGAGGGCTTCCGTCCCGAGGGTCACGGCGGGGGGACGATGCCAGTCATGGAGAAAGCGGTCCAGGAGGCTCGCCCCGGGGAGGCCCAACAGTCCGCCGAGGACGCTCCCGCCGGCCAAGACGTACAGGGGCCATCGCATGCCCGGGGGAGCTTCATGGGGGTGGCCCGGCGGGGTCCGGTCCTGGCGGAAGGGGACGACCCACAGGCGGACCGCATAGAAGGCCGTGATCCCCGCCGTCAGCCACGCCAGACCCCACATGACAGGCCGGGACGCCCAGGCCGCCGTGAGGATGGCCTCCTTGCTGAAGAAGGCCGCCAGGGGCGGGAGGCCCGCCAGCGTCAGGGCTCCGATGAGAAACAGCCGTTCGGTCACCGGGAGCGCCGTCCGGAGACGGCCCAGGCGCCAGATATCTTGCTCGTCGCCCGTGGCGTGCATGACGTTGCCCGTCGCCAGAAACAGGAGGGCCTTGAAGAAGGCGTGGGTCACCAGGTGAAAGATGGCCGCCACGTAGGCACCCAGGCCAGCCCCCACAAACATGTAGCCGATCTGGCTGATCGTCGAGAAGGCCAGGACTTTTTTCATTTCTGTTTGAGCCACGGCGACGACCGCCGCATACAGGGCCGTCGCCAGGCCGACGGCCACGACGACGGCCTGGACGGCCGGGGCTCGGTCATACAGAAAGTGGAGCCGCACGACCATGTACACGCCGGCCGTGACCATCGTGGCCGCGTGGATCAGGGCGCTGACCGGCGTCGGCCCCTCCATGGCGTCCGGGAGCCAGACGTACAGCGGAATCTGGGCCGACTTGCCCGTCGCCCCGACGAACAGCGCCAGGGCGGCCCCCGCCGCGAGGCCCGCCGGCGCCCCTACCGCCCACGTCTGCAGGCCCTCCCAGTCGATGGCCCCCGCCGAGGCGGCCAGCAGGAAGATTCCGACCAGGAAACCGGCGTCGCCGACCCGGTTGACGACGAAGGCCTTCCGGCCGGCCGTCGCCGCCGCCGGTCGTTCCATCCAGTGGGCGATCAGGAGATATGAACACAGGCCGACGCCCTCCCAGCCGACGAACATCAGGGCCAGGTGGTCGGCCATCACGAGAAGGAGCATCATGAAGACAAAGAGGTTCAGGTAGATAAAGTATCGTCGGTACCCGGCGTCGCCCCGCATGTAGCCGATGGAGTAGGCATGAATCAAGGCGCTCACGCCGGCGACCGTCAGGAGCATGACGAGCGTGAGGGCGTCGACGTGGAGCCGGAGGGGCCACGTAAAGTCGGCCGTGGCCATCCACCGCCACAGCTCCGCATGCCAGACGCCGCCCCCCGCCCGGAGATACAGTCCCAAGAGGATTAGGCCGCAGGCGAACGACAGCGTCGGCCCGGCGACGGCCGTCCAACCGACTCGCCGCTCGTCCCACCGCCGGACCCCCACGAGCCCCGCCACGAAGTTCACCAGCAGGCTCGCCAGGGGCGCTATCCAGGCCGTGAGAATCAGGACTTCACGAACCGTCATGACGAACTCGGTGTTCGTCTTGGGTGTTCAGAAAAGACCATGGACCTTAGACCATAGACCTTTGGAAGGCCAAGTCTGCCTCATCTCGGGTGAGGGTACTCCGTGACCCCACAAGGTCATGGTCCGGGGTCTATGGTCTTTGCCTCCCCCAAGCGCGTGAAGGTCTCCGTGTCTAACGTCCGCAGGTGCCGGAAAATCATGACCAGCAGGGCCAGGCCGACGGCCGCCTCGGAAGCGGCCAAGACGATGACCATCGAGGCGATGACCTGGCCGTCGACCGAGCCGTGGTACCGGGAAAAGGCCGTCAGCGTCAGGTTGACCCCGTTCAGCATGAGTTCGATACACATAAAGAGGACGATCAGGTTCCGCCGGACGAGGAAGCCGACGACCCCGATACCGAACAGCAGGGCCCCCATCGTGACGTAAGCCAAAAGCCACGAAGTGCTCATGGCACCCGCCTCCCCCGGGTCAGATACACGGCCGCCACCAGGGCGATCAGGAAGAACAGGGACGTCAACTCCAGGGGCAGGGCGAACCGTTCAAAGAGGGCCTCTGCGAAGGCGCGCGCGTCCCCGGCGACGCCCGGTGCCACGGCCGGCGCCGCTTCTCGCAAAGCCCGCCAGACCTGCAAAAGGATAAAGCCCAGGGCCGCGGCCGTCGTGGCCGCCCCGACGAGGAGATAACGCCGGCGGAGCCCCCGTTCCGCTTCTGTGTAAACGCCCAGGAAACCCACGACGAAGAGGAATATGACGGCGACGGCCCCGACGTAAATCAGGACCTGCAAGGCCGCCAGGAACGTCGCCCCCAGTAGAGCAAAGAGGCCGGCCACGGCCAGGATCGAAAGGGCCAGCGCCAGGCCTGAATAGAAGGCCCGCCGCTCCAAGACGACCCCCAGGGCACCCCCGACGGCGGCCAGACTGCATAGGACGAAGGCAATCAGGTGAAACGTCTGAAACGTCATGAATGAAGCCCCTGGGATAGGGAAGGGTCCGCGTTGGCTCGGTCGGTGCCACAAGCGGGCCTATCCTATCGAACGTCGGTCGACCTTGTCAAATTCTGGCTGGACGGCCCGTCGTGTAAATGCTAAGCTGGATATATCTGGATGACGTCTGGCGCCTAATGTCGACGTCGCCTTGAACCCATGAAACGGTGGCGTCCCGAACCCTCGCGTCGCGTGCCAATGCCCTATGGACCCACTGCCAAGATGGTCGTCCGTCCCTTAGGATTAGGCATCCCGGATGAATGTACTGATAGGTTTGGCTCTCGTTTTTGTCCTCCTGGCCCTGATCGGATGGGTCCTGCGGCCCTTTTGGGTAAACGCGGGGGTGGCGTCGTCCCCGTCGGACCGACCTGGGTCGGTCCCGCCGTCCGTCCCGGACGGCCTGGACGACCCCTTCAAGATTCAGCAGTTGATCGACCTGGAGTACGATTATCAGACGGGCAAGATGTCCTACGAAGAGTACGTCCGGCAAAAACGTGAGATCATCGGGGCATGACGGGCCTCATCCGTTTGGTTCAAGTCGACCTGGCGTACGGGTTCCAACGGGTCCTGACGGGTGTGAACCTGGAGGTCCGGCCCGGCCGGATGTACCGTCTGGAGGGACCCAACGGCGCTGGCAAGACGACCCTCCTGCGGTGCATCGCCGGCCTCAAGCGGCCGACTCGGGGGACGGTCCTTCGGGAGCCGTCGGACCTTCCCGTCGGGTGGCTGGGCCACGACGCGCCCCTGTACCCTGAATGGTCGGCTCGGCAGTACGCCCGTTGGCTTCGGTTTACGTTTTTTCCTCACGTTCGGGGGGACCCCCGGCCGGAGGACCCGCTCCTGCGGACCTTCTGGGACGAGCCCCTGCGGCACTTTTCCCGAGGCATGCAACAGCGATTCCTCCTCTTTTGCCTGGACATCTGGGGTCCGCCCATCGTATGCTTAGACGAGCCCTGGACGGGCCTGGACGCCCAGGCCCAGGCCGACCTCAACGACTTGCTCCAGAAGTGGCGCCGCCGGGGTCAGGGCGTCCTCTTCTCGAGCCACCGTTCCGTCGACGTGGACCTGCCCGTCGACGAGGTGTGGTCCCTCCGGGACCACCGGGTCTATCGAGTGGCGAATGGCGAGTAGCGAATGGCGAGTGGCGACCAGGTCGGACATCTGGAGCACCCTCGCTCTATTCGGCAGAAGCGGGGGAACCGGCTGTCGTAGGGGCCACCCGCGGGGGTCCCATCGGCGGTCGAGCGAGCGATAGCAAACGGCCCTTGTCCGACGCGCCCTCGCCATTCGCTACTCGCCATTCGCCGTTCGCTATTCGCGACCCACCCCTTGCTATGAGGCGAAGGTCCCATGCAGGCCGGCGGGCATCCCTACGGCGTCTGGCATGCGCTTTACCAGCCGTGGGCGAATTTCGTCGAGGGCATCTGGCCCCTCCTGGAAGAGGCCTTTCAGGGCTCGTTGGCCCTTACGGATGAGCTCCTGGACGAGAAGTGGAATGCCTTCCTGAAGGCCTGGGACGAGGACTTTCAGGCCGTCCTGCGGACCTGGCTGACGTACCCCCTCCTGCGAGCTCAGGGGGATTGGGTCCGAGACCTCTTCACCTGGCGGTCCCGTCTGCTGGAATTCCGCTGGCTGATCGGGGCCTTCGCCGACCCGGACATGCGGGTCGTCGAGGTCTGGCCGGACTTGAAGGCGTGGTTCCTGGTCTTTCGGCCCTGGGGCGAACAAGTCCAGGCCTACGCCGAGGTCTTGCGGGACCTCCCCCATGCGCCCGGCGACACGGCCCTCTGGCACCGCTACCTCCAGTTCGGGTCGGTCTTGCGGGAATGGGAACGGCAGGCCCTAACGCCCTTGGTCCACCTTCAGCGGCGGGTCCGGGCCTTCGGTCGGGAATGGCCGGAGGCCGTCCGCCAGCGGTGGCTCCATTGGACCGAGCAGGCCTACCTGTGGACGGTCCGATGGCTCGACGGATGGGTCCGGTGGTTCACCCTCCCCCTGCTGGAATGAGGCCGGTCCCGGGTTCCGGGACCCGACGCTTGTCTCCGGTCGAGGTCTGCCATGCTGTGGTGGGTCTTCCTCGGTGCGGCGTGGGTCAACTGGGCGTGGTTTGTTCAGGAGATCCTTCGTCACCGGCACGTCGAAGCCTGCGAGGCGGCCTGTCCGGTCCTGGCCCTCCGGCCGGAGGTCCGGTGGTTGGGCCTCCCCTCGGTCGTCTGGGGGGGCCTCTACTATGGATGCTTGACAGCCGTCAGCCTCCTGGCTGGGCCCTTCCAACAGCTCCTCCGCCAGGTCCTGACGACGGCCGGCCTGCTGACGTCGGTCTGGCTCCTATACTTGCTACGTGTACGGCTTCACGCCCACTGCGTGGGCTGTTACGTCGCCCACGGCCTGAATCTGGCCCTGTGGCTGACGGCCCTCCGAGGCTCGTGACGACGCAAAAGCGCAGGATGGAGGTCCCGCCCGATGAACGTGCCTATCGTCGATGTCCACGTGCACATCCAGCCCTGGGACATGCTCAAGCCGGACGTGCGGACCGTCATGACGGCCCGGCGGCGGCCCGACGAGCAGGCCCTCCTGCAGGAGTTTCTCCGCGACCCCACGGCCCTCCTCCGGTGGATGGACGCCCAGGGAATTCAGGCGATGGCCCTCATCAACTACTCGAGCCCGGACGTCATGGGTTTTACCGACGAGGTCAACGACTTTGTGACGAAGTTCTGCGCCGTCGCCCCGGACCGGCTCATCGCCGTCGGTTCCCTGCATCCCCGTTTCACGCCGAATCCGTCCGACTTCGTGCGGACCTGGATCGACCGGGGCCTGCGGGCCTTCAAGCTCCATCCGCCCCATCAGCTCGTGTATCCCAACGATTATCTGCATGGGAATCGAAGCCTGGAAGCGCTGTATACCATCTGTCAGGAAGCCGGCGTGCCGGTCATCGTCCATACGGGGACGTCCGTCTTCCCGGGCGCTCGGAATCGATTCGGAGACCCCATGTATCTGGACGACGTGGCCGTCGATTTCCCGGACCTGCGGATCGTCATGGCCCACGGGGGCCGACCCCTCTGGATGAACACGGCGTTTTTCTTACTCCGTCGGCATCCGAACGTGTTTCTGGACATCGCCGGGATTCCGCCCAAGTCCCTCCTGGAGTACTTCCCCCGCCTGGCCGAGGTCGCCGACCGAGTCGTGTTCGGTTCAGACTGGCCGGGGCCCGGCGTGCCCGGCATCCGGGCGAACGCTGAAGCCTTCTGGGCGCTTCCCCTGCCCGAGTCGGTCCGCCGCCAGGTCCTATGCGAAAATTACCGGAAGCTCTGGCCCTTATAAAGACCATAGACCATAGACCACAGACCTTAGACCATGGAATTTAGATACGGGCCTTGGACAAGTTTCGGAAGACCCTCCCACTCATCCCCACGGCCGGGAGGTCCGTGCTCTACGCTCCGTGGCCCATGGTCTGGGGTCTATCGCCTATGGTCTTCCCTACGAGGCCCCGATGGTGCGGCTCGATCAGTTCGTCGTCGTCGTCGATAACCCCCTCTACCCCATCAACCTGGGGTACATCGCCCGCGTCATGGCGAACCTGGGATTCGAGCGCCTGCGTCTGACGCGGCCCCGGGCGGCCATCGACGAGTGGGCCGTCTCGATGGCCATGGAGGGCCGTCCGATCCTCGAGTCGGCCGTCGCCTATGATCACTTTGAGAATGCCCTGGCCGACTGTGCCTTGGCGATCGCCACGACCCGCCGCGTCGGCCGTCGCAAGATCACCTTCATGACCCCCCAGACGGCCGCTCAGGCCCTGGCGGGCCTCGAGACAGACGGCCTCGTCGCCGTCGTGTTCGGCTCCGAGGACAACGGCCTGACCAACGAGCAGGTCCAGCGGTGCGACTGGGTCGTGTACATCCCCGGCGAGCCGGGCCGGGAATCCTTCAACCTTTCCCACGCCGTGGCGATCGTGCTGTATGAAATCCGATTTGCCTTGAAGGGCCTGCCGGTGACCGAACGGGTCCGGGCCCAGACCATCGAGGGCTTTCTCCAGCACGCCCGGATGGTCCTGGAGGGCACGGGCTTCCTGGCGGCCGACGATCCCCTGCGGGCCATCGCCAAACTCCGGGCCTTACTGTATCGGGCCCGGCCGAACGTCCGGGAGATCGGCGTCCTGCACGCCATCTTCGACCACATGGCCGTCCTGGGGGGCCTCAAGCGGCGAGTCCCACCGACCCGGGACACCTAACAGAACCGTTCGGTTCGTGAAAACCCGCATGGATTCGGCTTTTTCGACCCTTCGGAGAGGACGGTTTTTCAAGCTTTGGCAGATAGGCAGTTCGGCAGATGGGCAGATGGTCCCAAAAGCCCTGGGGCTGATCCTTGCCCACCCGGCTTCTATCTGCCTATCTGCCGACCTGCCCATCTGCCGGATGCTTGAAAAACCGTGCTTCCCGGGCGTTGGGAAAGGTTGTTCCGACGCCATTCTCACGAATCGAACGGCTCTGTTAGGTCATAGCTCTTGGCCCCGATCGGCTCATGGCTGATAGCTGATGGCTCATGGGCTATGAGCCATGACCTCATATGTGCCCCCCTCATTCCCCATTCCTCATTCCCCATTCCTCATTCCTCATTCCCCACTCCCCATTCCTCCTGGGTCTCTTTCGGGCCATGGAAAAAGCCGACCCGACGCCACTTTCACAAACCCAAGGGCTCTGCTACCTGCCCTCTGCCCAAGCCTTATCCCGCCTGGGTGGCCTTCAGGCGCTGGCGGCGGGCCGGTTCGGTGGATGGCGTCCGGAAGTAGAACCGGTGGTACAGGTACTGTTGGGCGATGCTAAAGACGTTGCTGAACAGCCAGTACAGGACGAGGCCGCTCTGGGCGTTCATGAACATGAAGATGAACAGGCCCGACATCAGGTAGCTCAAGCGTTGCTGGGCGGGGTCCATCGTCGTGGGCGTCAGCTTTTGCTGGAGGATCATCGTGATGCCCATCAGGATGGGCGTGATGAGGTAGGGGTCTGGCCGAGAAAGGTCCCGAATCCACAGGACGAAGGGGGCCTGACGAAGCTCGATGGACACCGACAGGAGGCTGTAAAAGGCGAACAGGATGGGCAGTTGCAGGAGCAGGGGGAGACAGCCCGACATGGGGTTGACGCCGTGCTCCCGGTAAATGCGCATGAGCTCTTCGTTCATCTTCTGACGGCGGGGGTCCCGCAGGGGAATGCCCTTGTATTTTTCCTGAAGGGCCTTGATCTTCGGCTGGACGGCTTTCATCTTTTCGCTGTTGATGAACATCCGGTGGGACAGCGGCCACAGCAGGAGTCGCACCAGCAGGGTCGCCAGGATGATGGCCACGCCATAGTTGGGGATAAGGCGATAGCAGAACTTCAGCACGGTCAGAAGACCCTTGGCGATGAAGCCAAACATGCCGTACTGGATGGCCTCGCCGAGCGTCGGGTCGACGGCCGTCAGGACCTCAAGGTCCTTCGGGCCCGCATAGAGGGTCCACCGGGCGGACGTGCCCGGCCGGAAGGGCACGCCGAGGACCATCAGGACGTCCAGGTTCTCTTCCAGCTCGGCCGGCGGTGGGTCCGGCCATTTCTGACCCGGCGGGGCACCCAGGACGTGCGTCGAAAAGAGGGCGCCCGGCAGGGTTGTGGCGTCGGGGGCCAAAAAGGCGACGAGGAAGTAATTCGAGTGCAAGCCGACCCATCGGGCGTGGAGGCCCTCCCGGACGTCGTGGAGGTCTTTCTTGCGGCCGACGCCCCGGGCCTTATCGTCCCGGTAGAGGCCCGACACGGCGTGGAAGGACCAGCCGGCGGCCTTGCGTTCTTTGGGCGTCGAGTGCTCCAAGCCGGGCGCCCATACGAGATAGGCCCGCGTCCCGGGCGCCGAGCGCGATCGGTACAAGACTTGCAAGTCCACGTGATAAGCGTCCGGGCGGAAGGTCATCCGCTTACGGACCCAATCGACCCCGTCGGCGTATTCGAGGGTCAGCTGGACGGACCCGTCCGGCCGAGTCTGCAGGTCCGTCCAGTAGAGGGCCTTATCGAGTCGCTCGATGGGCCTTCCGTCGGCATCCAGGATCCGCAGGGGGCGCCAGGCCGAGACATACTGGGGGATGAGCTCTAAGGGTTGGCCCTGGAGGTCCTTGTATCGCAGGAGTTTCCACGACGTCGGATAGCCGCCTTGGTTCGTCACCGTGATGTCAAAGACCTGGGTCCGGACATGAAACGTCTGGGGTCGTTCGGCAGCGATCGGACTCGACGGCCAGGCTTCTTCGGATTCACCGGCCGACGGTGCTGGGGCCTGGGTCGCCGACACGGACGGCGGGGGCGTTCCAGGGGTCGGTACCGGAGGCGGCGGAAACCACTTCTGCATCACATAGGAATACAGGAATAGAAAACCGACCGTCAGGACGACCAGGACGATCCCCCGCTTTAGGGGGCTCCAGTTTTCGATACCCATCGGTGCCTCACACAGACGACGAATGGGATGGTCCAGGGACGGTATCCCGGACGGACGGCGGCGGGGGGACGGGGTCATACCCACCGGGGTGCCAGGGGTGGCAACGGGCGATCCGCTTCAGGCCCATCCAGAGGCCCCGGTAGGGGCCGTACCACTGAATCGCCTGGTAGGTGTACTCCGAACAACTCGGCCAGAATCGGCAGACGGGGGGTAGCCACGGTCGGATCAGCCATTGGTAGAGGCGAATTCCTGCTAACAAGACGGTCCGTATCATGCCGGGCCACTCCCCGACCGAAGCCGCTCCCACCGCCGGACGATTCGCTGGACGGCGGCCAGGAAAACGGCTTGAAAGGATGAGAAGGACAGCTCTTTCATCTCCGGCCGGGCCACCAAGACGATGTCTACAGGCGGCCATCCGTGGCGATGTCGCCGGAAGACTTCCCGGGCCCAGCGCTTCCAGCGGTTGCGAACGACGGCCCGCGGGGCCGCCCGACGACCGATCTGGAGGCCGAGCCGGGGCACGCCCCGGTCGTTGGGTCGCCACCGCAGGATGAAGTAGGGCGTCGCCTCCGTCCGGCCCTCCTGGAAGACCCGCTGATAGTCCCGACGCTTGCGCAGGCGGAGGTCGGGCGGCCAGGTCTCCCGACGGTTCACGGCGTCAGGCGCCATCGGCCCTTCTGCCGACGCCGCTTGAGGACCCGCCGGCCCCCCG
This sequence comes from bacterium HR11, assembly GCA_002898535.1. Lineage (NCBI taxonomy): Bacteria > bacterium HR11. The sequence goes on along the minus strand of BEHN01000007.1, from coordinate 39,191 downwards.
GCGTTCGCATCCGAGCTCGGAAGCCGTGCGTCTTCTTGCGATGGCGAATGTTCGGCTGAAACGTCCGCTTCATGGCTCATCGAGTAGCCGGGAATTCGGGAGTTCGGCCATTCGGCCGATAGGCCGGTGGACGGGCGGCAAGCCGATGGCCCCTATTGGCTCATAGCTCATGGGACCATGAGCCATGACCCATGAGCTAATATGACCTATGAGCCACAGGACGCCTCCCCGGGGACCGCCCCGTCCTCGCCATTCGCTACTCGCTACTCGCCATTCGCTACTCGCTACTCGCCACTCGCCATTCGCTACTCGTGTGCCATAAAATCCCATCCAATGACCCAAAAAGCCACAATCACGTCAGCTGCTGTCAGCCCACCCTGCTCTGCCCATCTGCCTTATGGCCGAACTGCCGAACTCCCGAATGGCCGAATTCCCGTAGTATAATAAGGGCCGTTCGGTCCCTCGGCAACCGGGCCGTTGAACCGCCGGACCGGCGGAGGCATCCATGTGGCCGTATGAGACGCCCATCGTCTGGCAGGTGGAAGACCATACGGTCTGGATGATCGACCAGCGCTACCTGCCCCATCGGGAAGAAGTTTACATCGCTCGGACCTATGAGGATATGGCCCAGGCGATTCGGACGATGGTCATCCGGGGGGCCCCGGCCATCGGCGTAGCGGCGGCCATGGGCGTCGCCCTGGCCTTCCGGGTTTCGTCGGGCGTCCCGACAGACCCCGAAGCTCGGCGGGCCTACTTCCGACGGGTCGCCGAGACCCTCCGGCAGACCCGGCCGACGGCCGTCAATCTGACGTGGGCCCTTCGCCGGATGGAACGAGTCCTGGAGGCTCATCTGGACGCACCGCCCGACGAGCTGTTCCGGTACCTCCGGACGGAAGCCCTGGAGATTCAGGTCGAGGACGTCGCTCTCAACCGCCGGATCGGCGAGTATGGCGCCCAGTTATTTCACGAGCCGGCCCGTCTTCTGACCATCTGCAACACGGGGTTTCTCGCCACGGCGGGCTACGGGACGGCCGCCGGCGTCATCCGCACGCTCTGGCGGCGGGGCCTTCTTGAGCGGGTTTACGTCTGTGAGACCCGACCGTATCTTCAGGGAGCCCGCCTGACGATGTGGGAGTTCCTCCGGGAAGGCATCCCGGCGACCCTGATCACGGACGGCATGGCCGGCTTTCTGCTCCAGCGGGGCATGGCGTCCGCCGTCCTCACGGGGGCCGACCGCATCGCCCGAAACGGGGACACGGCCAACAAGGTCGGGACATACACGCTGGCTGTCCTGGCCCACTATCACGGACTCCCCTTCTACGTGGCGGCCCCCTATTCGACGATCGACATGGCGACACCCGACGGGACCCACATCCCTATCGAGGAACGGAACTCTCAGGAGGTGACCCACGTCATGGACGTCCCCATCGCTCCGGAGGGTACGCCTGTATGGAACCCGGCCTTTGACGTGACGCCCCACGAGCTCATCACGGCCATCATCACCGATCGGGGCGTCATCAGCCGCCCGATTCCTGAAGAGTTGGCCCGCCGATTTTCGACCCCGGCGGACGTGCCGACAGGCATCCGTCTTGAGTAGAATTCCCGGTTCCGCTATATTATCGGGAGCGTAGGTCTCGAGTCCCGGCTTACCGGTGTCAGGGCTTGGGTGTTCGGTGTTGAGGAGTCGGACATCAGGCTTTTTCAGACGCTGGACCTCCGATCCCCATCTCTGAAAACCCAATATCAGCACTGAGCACCCACCACCGATGATGCCGGGACCTGGCACCCGAGACCCAGGACCCCTACGCATATCGAGGGAAGCCCCGATGCTGACGGGCTTCAACACGGACGTCAAACACAACGGCAAGGTTTACCACGTCCAGACGGAAGACAAGGGCGCCTCCAATCCGGTCATCGAGACCCTCATCTACCTGGGCGGGGAGATCATCGAAGCCCGGCGGACCAGTTACAAGGACCTCCTGGAAAAGCGAGGCTTCCAGCCCCTCCTGATTTACCGCCTCATGGAGCAACAGCACAAGATGGCCATCGCCGACATCCGGGAGGGCCGGTTCGAGAGCGGACCCCTACCGGCCCAGCCCCCGACGCCGCCGGCCAAGTCCCTCGACGAGGTCATCCTGGAATATTTGCGGGCCCAGGCCCAACAGCGGGAGGCCATCCAGCTTCAGTATGACCGGGACCGCACCTTCCAGGAAGGAAGCTCCGTCGAGCTTCCCGTATCCGTCACGACAGAAAAGAGCGGCCAGCCCGTGGCAGGGGCCCACGTCGTCGCCCGCGTGATCAGCACGGTCCGGCCCGTCATGACCCTCTGGGAAGGCTACACGGACGACCGGGGTCAGGTCATCGCCCGCTTTCGGCTCCCGGAGTTTCCCGACGGTATGGGGGCCCTTCTCATCCAGGCCTTCTACCAGGACCGGGCCGTCGAGGAGAAGCACCTGCTCATGAAAGCCCCGGTTCCGGGCCCGTCGAAGAAGAAGTCTGCCGGAGTTGGATGAGACTCTCCCGGGCGAGCCGCCGGATCAGGAAGTGGTCGTCCCGGGCCAGGACCTCCAGGACGAGGCGGGCGTCCTCTTCGAAGCGGAAATGGCGAAGCGCCCCGACCAGGGCTCGCCGGACCTCGATATTGGGGTCCTTGGCTAAGCGGGTGGCGTGCTCCAGGAGGACGGGGTCTTGAAAGGAGCCTAACAGCTCGATGGCGGCGGCTCGGACGTACCAAAGAGGATGAGTCAGAAGGGGGTGAAGGTATACGCTGGGAAAGTGGGGGTAACTCCGGAGGGCCTGGACGATCATCTCCCGTCGGTTCCAACGGGGGTCTTCTAAAAAATGAATCAAGGCCCGAGCCGCTTCTTCCCCACCTTCCTGGAGGATCCGCTCGATGAGAAGGCGGCTGTCGGCGCCCTCCACGATGGGCAGGCGTTCCAAAGACTCCCGCCAAGAGGCCGTCGGGGGCGTCGGTCGGGCCGGTTCTGGGACCGAGGGCGCCGGCGGGGGGGCCGCCGGGCGCGACGTCGGGAACCGCCGGCGAAGGTCCCGCACGTAATGGCGGGCCTTGATCCGGACGCTGAACATCGTGTCTTCCTGCAGGGCTTGTAGGTACGGTAAGCCCGCCTCGCCCAACACAAAGAGCCAGTCCATCGCCAGCAGGCGTAAGCCCAGGTCCTCGTCGTCGAGAAAGGGCGTCACGATGGGCAGAAAGGCCGGGTCAGGCCAACGCTGGAGAAGCCGTAGGGCCAGCCGACGGACCATCTTGGAAGAATCCCCCAGGGCCCGCACGACCGTGTCTCGGTCGTATGTGCCTCGGCTTTCCAAGACGGAGAGGGCCGTGTACCGGACGACGGCCGCCGGGTCCTGAAGCGCCTCCATCAGCAGGGCCTCGACCTCAGGCCCGCCTTCCGTGGCGAGTCGGCGGAGGACGTTCGCCCGTGCCGTCGCACTGGACGCACGCCGAAACTCCGCGATGCGGCTCTGCAGGTCCATCCCTAAACGGTCGAGAGGATGTGTCCGAGTTTCTCTTTTTTCGTTCGCAGATAGTCCCGGTTGCGAGGGTTGGGCGGGACTTCCAGGGGGACCCGCTCGACGATCTCCAGGCCGTAGCCGTCTAAGGCGATGTACTTCGTCGGGTTATTCGTCATCAAACGCATCTTCCGGACGCCCAACTCCCGTAGGATCTGCGCCCCGATGCCGTAGTCCCGATGGTCGGGCTTGAAGCCCAGGGACCGGTTGGCCTCGACGGTGTCCAGGCCCTGGCGGTCTTGCAGTTCGTAAGCCCGAAGCTTGTTGAGAAGGCCGATCCCCCGGCCCTCGTGGTTCATGATGTACAACAGGACACCCCGGCCCGCCTCGGCGATCAGGCCGAGCGCCTTCTCCAACTGCTGGCCGCAGTCACACCGTAGGGAGTGGAACACGTCCCCCGTCAGGCATTCCGAGTGAACCCGCACGAGGACGGGCTCGTCGGGCCGGATGTCCCCCATCGTCAAGGCCACGTGGTGGGTGTGGTCGATGACGTTCTCGAAGGCATGAAGCTGAAAGGTCCCAAACTCGGTCGGCAGGTCGACCCGGATGACCTCCCGGACGAGCCGCTCCCTCTGCATTCGGAAGCGGATGAGGTCGGCGACCGTGATCATGAGGAGACCATGCGCTCGAGCGAACTGTTCCAGGTCCGGCACCCGGGCCATCGTGCCGTCGTCGTTCAGGATCTCGCAGATGACGCCGGCCGGGTAGAGGCCCGCCAGTCGGCACAGGTCGACGGCCGCCTCCGTGTGGCCGGCCCGTTGGAGGACACCGCCCTCCTTGGCCCGGAGGGGGAAGACGTGGCCCGGCCGGGCCAGGTCTTCCGGCTTCGTCCGCGGGTCGATGGCCGTCAGGATCGTCGTCGCCCGGTCGTAGGCTGAGATGCCCGTCGTGACCTTGTTTTTCGCCTCGATGGACACGCAGAAGGCCGTTCCGTAGGGCGACGCGTTGTCGCTGACCATCAGGGGAATCTGAAGCTCGTCGAGCCGCTTCGGCTCCATCGCCAGGCAGATGAGGCCCCGGCCGTACCGGGCCATGAAGTTGATGGCCTCGGGGGTGACCTTCTCGGCGGCGATCATGAGGTCCCCCTCGTTTTCCCGGTCGGCGTCGTCGACGATGATGATCATCTGGCCACGACGGAGCGCTTCGAGGGCTTCCTCGATGGTCGCAAAGGGCATCACGGACCCCCAGGCCAACGGTCGAGGTAGGGCTTCACTAAAGCATAGATGTGCTTGGCCAGGATATCAAGCTCGACGTTGACGACGTCCCCGACCCGCAGGTCGCCGAGATTCGTATGCTCCAGGGTATACGGGATCAGGCTAACCGAAAAAGCCGTCGGCGTGACGTCGACGACCGTCAGACTCACGCCGTTGACGGCGATGCTTCCCTTCGGGACGACATAGGGCCGCCAGACCTCTGGAAGCGCATAGACGTGGAGCCGGCTCCCGGGCCGGTCGGCGACGTCCGTCAGGACCGTCGTGCCGTCGACGTGGCCCTGGACCCAGTGGCCGCCCAGGGCCTGACCGGCCCGCAGGGCCGGCTCCAGATTGACCCGCCGGCCCACGGTCCACGTGCCCAACGTCGTCCGCCGGAGGGTCTCCTCGACGGCTTCGACGACGAAGCGGTCCCCCGCTCGGGCGAGGACCGTCAGACACACGCCGTCCAGGGCGATGGAGTCGCCGACCTGGAGGGGTTCCGTCCACGCCGGAGGGACCTGAACTTCCAGACGCAGGTTCCCGCCCCGCTCTTCCCGAGCCGTGACCCGACCACATGCGACGACGATGCCCGTGAACATCGGCCCTCCTACGTCTTCACGATCCGGACCCTCTGCAGGCGGGGGCCCTGGCGGTCGAGGACCTCGAAGCGATACGGGGGGTACTCGACGACCTCGCCGGCCTCGGGGATCCGCTCCTGGTGCGCGATGAGAAAGCCCGCCAGTGTCGCATACTCGTGGCTCTCCGGCAAGGGCTCCGGCAGGGCCTCGTTGAGCTCCTTGATGGACACGGACCCGAGAGCCTCCCAGACGTCGTCGCCCCGCCGCTGAATCGGCGGCTCCCGCCGGGCCCGCCGCACGTCGAATTCGTCCTCGATCTCACCGACGATCTCCTCGATGATGTCCTCCAGCGTGACGATGCCCTCGAAGCGGCCGTACTCGTCGAACACGACGGCGATGTGGACCCGCCGCCTCTGCATCTCCCGGAGGACCGAGTCGATCCGGGCCCCCGACGTCACGACCAGGGGCGGCCGCAAGATGGCCGCCACGTCCTCGGGCCGCTGGAGACGCCCCCGAAAGAAGGCGCCCCAGAAGTCCTTGGCGTACAGGACGCCGACGATGTTGTCGAGGCGGTCTTGATACACGGGGAACCGGGAAAACGCGCTGGTGTGAAGCGTCGCCGCAATCTGCTCGACGGGCATGCCCAACGCCAGGAGCTGAACCCGATGGCGGGGGACCATGATCTCGTCGACCGGATGCCGGGGCAGGTCCAGGATCCGCCATATCAGGCGAAACGGCCCGGACAGGAATCGGGGCGAACGGGGAAGCGCCAGGAGCAGGCTCCGGACCTCCTCCTCGGATAGGCCGTCTGTCTGCTCCGGCCCGGGCCGTCGATGACCCAGCCAGCTCAGGCCCAGTCGGGCCAGCGACCCCGTCAGCCGTACGGCCGGATACAGCGCCAGGAGCAGGAGATACAGGAAGGGACCGAACCACAGGGCCATCCGGTCCGGGTAGTAGGCCCCCAACGTCTTGGGAAGGACTTCCCCCAGAAGGAGCGTCGCCAAGGCGATAAGGCCCGTCGCATACAGGACGACCTCGCCCCGCTCGCCGAAGTGCCGGACCATCCAGTAGGTCGTCAGGGCCGCAAAGGCGGCGTCCACGACCTTGTCGCTGATCTGGACGACGCTCAGCAGGTGCTCCGGCTTTTCTAAAAGCTCCAGGACCAGCCGGGCCTGCCAGCGGCCCTGCTCGGCCATGTGCCGCATCCGATGACGGTTGCACGCCAGCAGGGCCGTCTCGGTCACCGAGAAGAAGAACGACAGCCCGATGAGGGCCGCCATGGCCAGGACCGTCAACAACGTGCCGACCGGGACGCTCATGGGGCGGACTCTCCCGACCAGGTCCGACCGAACAGGTGATGCACCCTCGTCAGGGGGATCCGAAGGGCCATCCGGCGACCGTGCGGGCACACCTGCGGCACCTTCAGGACCTGCCACATCTCAAACAGGGCGGCCCGCCGGTCCGGCGATAGCTCCATCCCCATCTTGACGGCCGCCTTGCAGGCCATCGTCTTCAGCAGGTCGTCCCATCCGGCGACCGGGTCCCGGGGCGCCGACTCCAGGATCGCACGGAGCTGAAGGACGACCTCGGGGACCCGGTCGGCCGGGACGCCGAGGGGCGCGGCCTGCACGGTCACGGCCCCCGGACCGAAGGGCTCCAACTGCCAGCCGAGCCGCCGCAATTGCTCCGAACAGCCGGCCAGGAAGGCGGCATCGGCCATCCCGACCTCGACGGGGATAGGCATCAGGAGGGCCTGCGTCGGCAGGGCCTGGGGCGAGGCCGTCCACTGCTCGTACAGGTAACGCTCATGAACGAGGTGCTGGTCCAGCAGGAGGATCGCCTCGGCCTCCAGGACGACCAGGTAGCACCGGGCCCACTGGCCGATCAGTTCCCGACCGGCCGATCGGACAGGCGCCGGTGCCTCCGACTCGCCAGCACCAGGCGGCGGCACCCGGCCGGCCGACGGCAGACCGACGGGACCGACCGAGACGGGACCCGACGAGACCGAAGGCCGAAGGAGGGGCGCCCGGTCTTCCGTCCCGACCGCCTCCGGAAGGGCGACCCGGCGGGACGCCCCGGCCGGTGGGGCCCACTGCGGGACGGGCCGGCGGGCCTGGAGGGCCCGGTCCAGGGCCGTCCAGATAAGCTCCTGGACCCGCCCGGGCTCCCGAAAGCGGACCTCCATCTTCGTCGGGTGGACGTTGACGTCCATCGCATCGGGCGGCCACGTAAGATAGGCGACCAGGAGGGGATAGGGCCGACGGGCCCCGTACCTCTGCCAGCCCTCCCGGAAGGTCTGCAGGAGGAAGCGGTCCCGGACGACCCGGCCGTTCACGAACACGTGCATCCCGTCGGCCCGGAATCCGCCCGCGTCCGGAGGACTCACCCACCCGACGACCGACCCCTCGGACGTCTCCAAGGCCAGGGGGATCAACGACCGGGCGACCTCGGCACCGTACACCTGCCGGACCCGCTCGACGGCCTCGGCCACGGCCGGATACAGGAAGACCTCCCGGCCGTCATGCCACAGGTGGAACGTCCGGTCCGGATAGGCCAGGGCGTAGTTCTGGACGACCTCCAGGACGTGGGCCAGTTCGACAGACGGGGCCGCCAGGAATTTCCGCCGGGCCGGGACGTTCATGAACAGCGCCCGGACCTGGACGACCGTCCCGGGCGCCACGGCCGCCGGCGTCACGCTCCGTAGACGACCGCCGACGACCTCGACCCGGGTCCCCATCTCGGCGTCCGGCGGCCGGGTCTCCAGGACGACGTGGGCGACGGCGGCGATGCTCGCCAAGGCCTCGCCCCGGAACCCCAGCGTCTGAATAGCCGTCAGGTCTTCGACGGTTCGGACCTTGCTGGTCGCATGCCGCTCAAAGGCCAGCACGGCGTCCTCGGCGTCCATCCCGCAACCGTCGTCCCGGACCAGGACGAGCCGGCGGCCGCCCTTCTCGAGACGGACCTCGACCCGACGGGCGCCCGCATCGAGCGCATTGTCGATGAGCTCCTTGACGACGGACGCCGGCCGCTGGATGACCTCCCCGGCGGCGATGCGGTTGACGACGACGTCCGGCAGGATGACGATGCGACCCATGGATCTGGAAGACCCCAGACCACGGACTACAGACCATAAATTATAAACTTGCTTTGGGATTTGTGCTTTGTCAACCAAATCTTTTGGACGATTCGGGAATTCGGCAGTCCGGTTATCAGAGCCGTTCGGTTGGTGAAAACTCGCATGGATTCGGCTTTACCGACCCTTCGGGAAGGACGGTTTTCAAGCTTTGGCAGATAGGCAGTTCGGCAGATGGGCAGATGGTCCCAAAAGCCCTGGGGCTGATCCTTGCCCACCCGGCTTCTATCTGCCTATCTGCCGACCTGCCCATCGGCCGGATGCTTGAAAAACCGTGCTTCCCGGGCGTTGGGAAAGGTTGTGCCGACGCCATTCTCACGAACCGAACGGCTCTGGTATCAGAGAACCAGTCTCATAAGTCCGACCATAGACCACAGACCATGGACCATAGACCCCTGGGCCCAAGCCGGTCTATGGTCTGTGGTCTATGGTCTGTGGTCTTCTCAAGTCTCGTCCGGCCCCGGCGGGAGGTCCGGCCCGACCAGACGGGGCGGCCGGACCAGCCGTCGGGTCACCGACGCCGGTCTCCGGTCCCCAGTCTCCGGTCCCCGGTCTGCGGTCGGAGCCGTCTGGGCCAAGCCGTCGCCCGTACCCCGGGTCTGCTGCCAGGCCGGCTGACGGATTTCGACCCGGTAGTCGGGACCCCGGATCACGGTGATCAGACACATCTCGGCGAGCCGAGAGTAGACCCGCTGGGAGAGGTGGCTCACCAGGAGGCTCCGGACGTCCTCCCCGGGCCGGTCCACGATGAGATTGCTGGTCACCAGGAGGGGCTTCCGATGATTGTACCGGTAGTTAATGATCGAAAACAGGACGTCGAAGACCCATTCGCTGGCCCGATGCGCCCCCAAGTCGTCCAGGAGGACGAGCTCGGTCTCCAACAGGGGCTGAATGAGGTCGGCCTCGGAGACCGACGCTTCCCGACTGTAAGAGCGCCGAAGCTGAGTCAGAAGCTCGTTGCAATCACAGAACAGGACCGGCACGTCCCGTTGGGCCAGGGCCTTGAGGACGGCGACCATCAGGTGCGTCTTGCCGACCCCCGTCGGGCCGACAAAGAAGAGACCGCTCTCCACGGCAGGATAAGACCGCGCAAACTGGACCGCCAACTCTAAGGCATACGCCTGAGATTCGTGAATCGGCTGGAACGTGTCGAACTCGGCGTCCAGAAACCGGGGCGGGATCCCGGCCTGCTGAAGACGATACCGGAGCTGACGCTCCTGACGGCATGCGCACGGCCGGACGCCGGCGACGCCGCCCCGCTCGACGGGAAGCCAGCCCGTGTCCCGACATTGCTTGCATGCGACCACGGACAAACCTCGCCGCATAGCGAACGGTGATTCGCCGTTCGCCCTTCACTGTCCCCATCCGTCGGGGCCTATCCCTTGATGACGCAGACGGGCCGGAGACGTACGAACTTCGTGCTGATGCCCGTCCGATGGACGACCTCGACGACCTCGCTGACGTCCTTGTAAGCCTCCGACATCTCCTCGTCGATGGTCGCTCGACTCTCGCCCCGGACGATGATCCCCATCTCCCGGAGCTCCCGCTCGATGTCCCGATGCGCCGCCAGACGCTTCGCCTGGGCCCGGCTCATGACCCGACCCGCCCCATGACAGGAGCTCCCAAAGGTCAGCTCCATCGCCTTCGGCTTCCCCAAGAGGATGTACGAGTACCGGCCCATGTCGCCCGGGATCAGGACCGGCTGACCGATGTCCCGATAGTCGGCCGGTATCTCGGGCCGACCCGGCGGGAAGGCCCGCGTGGCCCCCTTCCGGTGGACGCAGACCTTCACGCGTTGACCGTCGATGACGTGCTCCTCGATTTTGGCGATATTATGACACACGTCGTACAGGAGCCGGACGCCCAGGTCCCGGGGCGAGACGCCCAGGGCCTTTTGAAAAGCCTTCGCCATCAGGGCCATGATGATCTGCCGGTTACACCACGCAAAGTTGGCCGCCCCCCGCATCGCCCCCAGGTAGTCCTGGGCCTCGGGCGACGAAAGGGGCGCACACACGAGCTGACGGTCCGGCAGGCGAATGCCGTACTTCTGGACGGCCCGGTACATGACGCCCAGGTAATCGTCGCAAATCTGGTGCCCGAAGCCCCGAGAGCCGCAGTGGATCTGATAGACGACCTGGCCCCGAAAGAGGCCCAACCGCTGCGCGGCCGCCTCGTCGTAAATCTCGTCGATGACGTCGACCTCGGCAAAGTGGTTGCCCGACCCCAGGGTCCCGAGCTGGTCGGCCCCACGCTCGTAGGCCCGGTGGGAGATCTTGTCGGGGTCCGCCCCGGCGAGACAGCCGTTTTCCTCGGTGTGGGCCAGGTCCGCCTCGGTCCCGAAGCCCTCCTCGACGGCCCACCGGGCGCCCCGGACGACGACCTGCCGGAGCTCCTCCCGACTGAGCTTGCGAATGGCGCCGTGGGCGCCGACGCCCGTCGGGACCGTCTCGAACAGGACGTCGGCCAGCCGCTCGACCTTCCCCTCCAGGTCCTCCCGGGTCAGGTTCGTGACGACGACCCGGACGCCGCAGTTGGAGACGACGAATCCGTCGGCGATGAAGTTATGGTCTGGATGGGCGACGGTCAGGTCGTAAACGTCCCCGGCGAAGGGAATCGGCTCCAGACGAATGATCCGGCTCCAGACCATCCCGCTGGTCCCCAGACCCTCGGTCGCCCAACGGCGGTACTCCTCGAAGGTCATGAAGGCGGCGCCGACCCGAGGGCTCGTGCGACCTTCATACAGCGACCGCTCTAAAAAGCGCCGATTTACATACAAGCCGACGAGCCGGTCGAAGATGGCCGTCGGCGGCAGAGCCTGGGCCCGCAGGGCGACGGCCGCCGAAGCCGCCTCCTCCCGGAGGCGCAAGACATGCGCTTTGTACCGTAAATACCCGACAGCCACGCTCGCCAGGGCCTGCCGCTTTTGATTGTACTCGAATCCAATGCGGCCCCAGAGGTTGCGCAGACTGTCGAGCCGGGCGGAGAGAACGAGTCGGAGACGGACCGAGCGGCTCCCGTCCGCATGCGTCTGCTCTCGCCGCTGAGAGATCTTCAGGACCTGAACGCCAAAACCGGCTAACATGCGCCCGATATCCTCGAGGAAACGACGGCCACTATCGACGTGGGATTCTCGCTTGCTCACCGAGAGTACAGGAGTCATGAAATTGTGATTGTGTCGGTCCAAAGCCCGGGGGGCTGAAAGCTCGGCCCCAAAAAGGGCGGCTAAAAAGAGGCGTTGATGCCAGCGAGGTGCCTCCAGGAGCCACTCGGGGACCCCATAGTCCTGTACCGCCTTGTTGCCGACCGGGGCGCCCAGAGCGACCAGCAAGGCGGCGAAGCTACTGCTTACGACCTTTACGGCGTGTTCCTGGCTCTCGAATTCATAGTCCCGATAGGCCGTCGTGACACGGTGACGACGGGGACGACTGTAAATCCGAGAGGGCGTGAAGCCGAGGGCCGCCACGTCGGCCCGGATAGCCTCCAGGTCCTCCGGTCGGCCATAAAACCACACGACGCCCTTGCCCGTGCCGCCTGTGAAGTAGACCGTGCCGTCTCCCAGCACGTACCCCAAGAGCTTCAGCAGGTAAGGGACCTGCGGCGCGTTCGCCCGCAAGGGCAGAAGCCCCCGCGACCGAAGTCGGCGCAAGACCTGGGTGACGGCCCGGCCGCGCCCGGCCTTCCCATAGCGTTCCAGGACGGCCACGATATGGGACTCGTCCACCAACACCCGAGCCGCCGGCTCCTCGTAAGGCACGCCCTCAAAGGGGTAGACGGCCACCCGATCCCCGACCTGGAGCCGCCGGAGCTCGACCATCCCCGCCGGCGTCCAGAAGGGATGGTCGGCCGTCGCGACAGTTTCATGGCCCGTGTCCGTCGTCACCCGATAAACGGTCCCGTAAGGGCGACGGCGTAAAAAGCCGATGACGGGTGTATCCGTACCATGGCCCCCCCGGAAGTCCTGACAACGGACCCGCCCTTGAGGCCAGTCGGCCTCCATATCGGCGATGGCCCGAGTGTATCCGTGAATGTGCAATACTTTGGCATCACCGTACAGGCAATTCACGTCATACCCAACGCCTCCAGGTGATATAATTCCGTCTTCGACCCGAAAGGCCGCCACGCCCCCGATGGGAAAGCCGTAGCCCTCGTGGATGTCCGGCATCGCCAGCGCATAGCCCACGATCCCCGGGAGCGTCGCCACGTTGCACAACTGCTTCAGGCTGTTGTCCCGCTGGATGAGGTCCCAGAGCTTCTTGGAGGCAAAGACCCGGGCCGGGACCCGCATATCGCCGACGGGCTCCGCCTCCCAGATGTAATCACTGATGGGACGAAACACCGGCTTGTCGGCCATAGCCGACCTCGCTGAACCTCGGTCTTGGGTCCTGGGTGTCGGGGGTCTGGGAAAAGCCCGATTCCTGACCCCCGCATCTAATTTTAACAAAGCCGTTCGGGAGGTGAGAAGTGAGATGGAGAGCGGAAAGGGCACCTCCATCTCACTTCTCACCTCCCGAACGGCTCTGATAGGAGACCTCGGGCCCCCTCGAACCGGGAGCGACGCATCGGACATGGATATCGACCAGGGCGTAGCGCCCCTGGGTCAACAGCAGGCTCGGGAACAGGCTACACTTTGAGGACGAACCCTGGAGTTCCTCCAGGAGCTGGGCGGCACAGGCAGACTGGACCTTGGCGACCTCATCCGCCCGGGCCACGGCCAAGCCCAGGACCCACCCCGCCAGGACCAGGCCGATGACCCGGCTTCCCATCCGTTTCGTCATGACGGACCTCCATGGAATAGGCCATATGGGATGGTCTTTATTTTGGACCTTTTGCCCTTCAGGGCACAGAACCTTCACACCCGGGGCCCTTCAAGGCCCCGGGTCTTCTCCCCCTCGGGCCAGGGAGAAAGCCGCCGGACGCCTCTCCCTTGAGGAGAGAGGCCGGGGAACGGGAGCCATACATCCCAACAAAGCTCCTTAGGGCCGGCATCAAGGGGGGTACCTCCCGATGCCGGCCCCATCCCCACCCCCTCATTATGGGCGGGGCACTTCGTCTCGCCACGGGCGAGCGCCGGCGTATAAGGCTCGGACCGCCGCATCCAAGACCTTCCGGTTAGCCGGAAGGCACGTGGCCCCCGCGCCGAGGTCCTGCGGACCCACCTGGACCTGTCCTTCCTGATGGCGCTGATCGAAGAGCAACGGGCTCCGCAGGGGCGATAGAGCAGGGTGCGGCCGGACTCCGTCCGGATGGGATGCTCGCGGGCCGGCTCATCGCAGGAAGCTGTTCCCCACGAGGCCCAGGAGGACCAGGCCGTAGTAAAGGGCCTCCCGGAGGGTCCGGTGCTGGAGTTCGATGTACGTCCAGGGAGACGCCTCGCCGGCTTCCCACTGTCGGAGCCAGGCCCCCATCCGGTCATACGTCCGATAGGTGTACAGCCACAGCAGGCCGACCAGGTACCAGAGGGCCGGCAGGCGGAAGAGGTGGACGCCGACGACGGGCCCGGCGACCATCCCGACGGCCACGACGAGGCGGACCGACCTCAGCCAGGCCCGCCCCGCCGGATGCTCGGGATTGGCCCGGAGAAAGGCCTGCAGGCCGATGAATTGAAGGGCCAGCAGGAAGACCGCCAGGGGCAGGGGTGACGTCAGCCAGTGCCGCCACGCCAGGTCGGGCCCACGCCCGGGCATGTACCGGTAGAGCCACGCCAGGGCGAGCCATCCCGTGCAGTACAGGAATTCCCCCAGGGCCAGGAACACGGCCGGCCACCGGCCCGCCGCCGGAAAGACCGTCGGGACCTGAAGCCACCGGAAGACGGCTCCCATGCCGACCAGGATGACCGCCTGGACCAGCATGGCGACGACCGGTCCCCGGGGCCACCGCCAGACCAGGCCGGCGCTCAAGACGGCCAGGACCACCGCACCGGTCAGGAACTTAAAGGACCAGGCCCCCGGCTGGCGCTCGGCCCACTGGAAGCCCTCCATGAGGAGGAGGCCGATACCGACGGCCGTCCAGCCGCCCAGGGCCAGGCCCGGATAGAACAGGCCGGCGACGACCAAAAACAGTGTCGGCCACACCCACAGGACGAATCGACTCAACCATCCATAACGGTCCATCTTGGACTACAGACCATGGACCATCGACCATAGACCTTACGCTGGGAGCGCCAGCATCTTGCTGGCCATTGGCCGTTCGCTCCGGGCAGGAGGCGAGGCGTGGGCCATCCTGTCCCCTCTCCCCTCCGGGGAAAGGGACAGGGTGAGGGGCCATCGCCCCACGGAAGACACCGGCATGACGGCCGGTGTTCCGAGGATAGGTACCAGTCTCTCAACCTGCCCATCTGCCGACCTGCCCATCTGCCCATCTGCCGACCTGCCCATCTGCCGAATGCTTGAAACATCGTGCTTTCCGGGGGATGGGAAAGATTGTTCTGACGCCATTCTCATGAACCGAACGGCTCTGTTAACCTTTCACACGGAGGCGGCGTATTCGGCCGCCACGGCCTGGGCCCGCAGGGCCGCCTGGGCCGCCGCCAGACGGGCGACCGGGACCCGGTACGGCGAACAGCTCACGTAGTTCATGCCGACCTCATGACAGAAGGTGATGGACGCCGGGTCCCCGCCGTGCTCGCCGCAGATGCCGATCTTCAGGTTCCCCCGGGCCGCGCGTCCCTTGCGGATGGCGATCCGGATGAGCTCCCCGACGCCCTCCGTGTCCAACGTCTGGAACGGGTCGGCCGGCAGGAGCTTTTTCTCCAAGTAGTCGGGCAGGAACTTGTTGATGTCGTCCCGAGAGAAGCCGAAGGTCATCTGGGTCAGGTCGTTGGTCCCGAAGGAGAAGAACTCGGCGTAGGCGGCGATACGGTCGGCGACGAGGCAGGCGCGAGGGACCTCGATCATCGTCCCGACCTGATAGAGGACCCGGACGCCCTGCTCTTCCATGACCCGTTCGGCCGTCGTCTCGATGATCCGCCGGACTTGCTCGAGCTCCGTGTCCGTGCTGACGAGGGGAACCATGATTTCGGGCGCCACCCGCAGGCCCTGGCGCTTGACCCGGATGGCCGCCTCGATGATGGCGCGCGTCTGCATCTCGACGATCTCGGGGTACGTGATGACCAGACGCACGCCCCGGTGGCCCAACATGGGGTTGAACTCGTAGAGCTGGTTCACACGGGCCAGGAGTCGCTCTTTCTCGTGAAGTGCCTTCAAGAGGGCATCCATCGCCTTGAGGTCGTCGGTCCGTGTCAGGCGGAACTTCAGCTCGGCGATTTCCTGAATCAGTTCCTCCCGCTTGGGCAGGAACTCATGGAGAGGCGGGTCGAGGAGCCGGATCGTGACGGGGTAGCCCTGCATGGCCCGGAAGATGCCGACGAAGTCCTCGACCTGAAAGCGAAGGAGCTCGTTCAAGGCCGCTCGACGTTCCTCCGGCGTGGCCGCCATGATCATGCGGACCATATGGGGCAGACGGTCCTCGCCGAAGAACATGTGCTCGGTCCGGCACAGGCCGATGCCCTGCGCCCCAAACCGGTAGGCGATCTCGGCATCCCGGGGCGTATCGGCGTTGGCCCGGACGCCCAGCTTACGGAACCGGTCGGCCCACTCGAGGAGGGTCGCAAACTCGTCGCTGATGCGGGGTTCGACGGTCGGGAGCTGGCCGACGAAGACCTCGCCCGTCGAGCCGTCGATGGTCAGCCAGTCGCCCTCCCGGAGGACCGTATCCCCGACCCGGAGTTCCCGTCGGCGGGAATCGATCTGGAGGGCCTCACAGCCGACGACGCAGGGCTTGCCCATCCCGCGGGCGACGACGGCGGCGTGGCTTGTCATCCCCCCTCGGCTCGTCAGGATGCCCACGGCCCGGTGCATCCCGTGGATGTCGTCGGGCGTCGTCTCGTCCCGGACCAGGAGGACGACCTCGCCGTTTTCGGCCCGAGCGACGGCCTCATCGGCCGTGAAGACGACGCGGCCCGACGCCGCCCCCGGCGAGGCCGGCAGGCCCTGGGCGACGGGCCGGTGCCGGGCCCGGACGGCCGGGTCGATGACCGGATGCAGGAGCTGTTCGACCTGGGCCGGGTCGACCCGCAGGACGGCCTCCTCCGGGCGGATGAGGCCCTCCCGGACCATGTCGACGGCGATCCGGACGGCCGCCTGGGCCGTGCGTTTGCCGACCCGGGTCTGAAGCATGTAGAGCCGACCCCGTTCGACGGTGAACTCGAAGTCCTGGACGTCCCGGTAGTGGCGCTCCAGCTTTTCGGCGATGTCCCGGAGCTGGGCGTACACGTCGGGAAGCCGCCGCTCCAATTCTTGCAGGGGCAGGGGCGTCCGGATCCCGGCGACGACGTCCTCGCCCTGGGCATTGGGGAGGAACTCTCCGTACAGGACCTTCTCGCCCGTCGAGGGATTGCGCGTAAAGCCGACGCCGGTCCCCGAATCTTCCCCGATGTTGCCGTACACCATCATGACGACGCTACAGGCCGTCCCGAGGTCGTCGGGAATCCCGTGGATTTTCCGGTAGTACTGGGCCCGGGGATTATTCCAGGACCGAAAGACGGCCGTGACGGCCGCCCGAAGCTGGGCCCGAGGGTCTTGCGGGAAGGGCGCCCCCGTCGCCTGCTGGATGATAGCCTTGAAGGTCTCGACGAGCTCGGCCAGGTCGTCGGCCGCCAGCTCGACGTCCTGGCGGACGCCCCGGCGGCGCTTCAGGTCTTCGAGGGCTTCATGGAACCTTTCCTTCGGGATGCCCAGGGCGATGCTCCCGAACATTTGAAGGAACCGCCGGTAGGTGTCCATCGCAAAGCGCCGGTCGCCCGTCAGTCGGGCCAGGCCCTCGGCGACGGCGTCGTTCATCCCCAGGTTCAGGATCGTGTCCATCATGCCGGGCATCGAGAACTTGGCGCCCGACCGGACGGAGACGAGGAGGGGATTCGAGGGGTCCCCGAAACGCTTGCCGCTGACCTCTTCGAGACGGCGCAGGTGGGCCTCGACTTCCTGCCAGATGAAATCGGGGACTTGCTCGCCGTTTTCGTAAAAGATGCGGCAGGCCTCCGTCGTGATGGTGAAGCCGGGCGGGACGGGGAGGCCCAGGCTCGTCATCTCGGCCAGACCCGCCCCCTTGCCGCCGAGGAGGTCCTTCATCTGGCCCGAGCCCTCCGCCTGACCGCCCCCGAAGAAGTAGACGTACTTGGCCTTCCGGTCCATGGCGCTCCCCTGGTCGCTTGAGAGTAAGTTCCACAGGAATATCATACCGGAGGCTACTTACAAGGCCAACCTCCCTGTAGTCTGACCCATCATGAGTGCGGGGGGAAGGAAATAGAAGGGGCATCGGGCATAGAGCGAAGGGCCAAGCGAATAGAGTATCTGATCCTTGCACAGAGCCGTTCGGCCCGTGAGAATGGCGTCGGGACGACCTTTCCCAACGCCCGGGAAGCCCGATGTTTCAAAGGGACGGAGGGACGGAGGGACGAGCCCCGGCCTTAGGCCGATGGGCCGGTCGGCCCAAGGCCGATAGAGCCCTGGATGGGCCAGGCGCGGCCCCAGGGCTTTGGGGACCCTCGGCCGAACTCCCGAACGGCCCTTCGCTTGAAAAATCGTCCTCCCCGAAGGGTCGGAAAGGCTGAATCCATACGGGTTTGCACGGGCCGAACGGCTCTGCTAAATTAGCTTATCACAAAGCGGAGAGAGCCATGCGGCGGGCATGGAAAGTCTTACGATGGCTCGGGGCATGGGTCCTGGTCGGGGGTCTGGCCCCTATAAAGGCCGGGGCCGACGTCCGGTTCCAGACATGGGTCGGGGTCTACGGATTGGAAGCTCGGTCTCAGACTTATATCGGTCCGTACATTGCGCCGACGGAGCATCCAGACCGATACGACGTCATCGGCGTGTTTGGGGGAGATGGTGGTACCTATTCCCCTTACCATACGTTCATCTTAAGAGTCGATACTAAAGGGAACGTGATATACGCGAAGCAAATTCCGTATTACTTCATGGTATTAGATTCCTATTCACCAGTCCCAGGGACTCTGTGGCTGGCTGGGCTCCACAATCAAACGGTCCGTCACTATACGAGGGTTCACCAAATGGTCGCCCAGTTCCGAAGTCCCGAGGGGGTGCCCTGGCTCAAGTCGTTTTATCCCTTAGGGCTGTATGGCCAATATTCTTATAACTTACCCAATACGGTGGCCTTTGGGGTCGTTCCTTCCCCGACTCAGGACCGCTTAATGGTCCTGGGCCATACCAGCTCTAAGTACGTAGGACAAGGTCCTACGATATCGAGATTCGACCGAGAGGGTTTCTTGATATGGACCCATGTGTATCAGCCTGTGGGAGAATTCCGGGACTGCCGGTTTGCGAGCAACATCCTTCGTACCCTTACTGTAGCACCCCAAGGCGGGTATCAGGCGATCGGCCATACGATGTGTACCGGTATCGGTCGGGGAGACATTTGGGCATTGCAGGTTGATGACCATGGACGCGTCCTGGATTCGAAGGTTATCCGGGGAGACCTCACGGAGTCGGCCCACTGGATTCAGCCAACGCGGGACGGGAGCTTCCTAATAGGCGGGTTCATATCTGGTTACTACCCCGATTACCGGAATGTCCTTCTTCTGCTGAAATGGGATGGCAAGAGTACCATTCGGTGGGCCCGGGTCTTTTGGATAGATGGAGACATCGACAGGCTGACCTTCCGGGGGACACCGGACGGCGGTGTAGCCGTGTTGCTTAATGCCCAATTCCGGAATCCCGACGGTACGCTCCAACCGCCCTCTCCTGGATTTTGGCGCTTTGACGCCCAGGGTTACTTGGCAGCCCAACGATTTTATAGGTTCAAGGATGAGGTAAACCTGGTATCCCTTCAGCCGACCTCGGACGGTGGATTCCTTATCGCTGGAATCCTTGGCGTCGTCGGTCGGGGGGAACGGCTTCTGCTTATGAAGACCGACCCGGCCGGCCAGGCGTTTGTGCCTCAGTGCGTGACGGAATTTGAGCTTCCGGTTTATACGGAGGACGTGCCTCTGGACATCACGGACTTGAAGGTCGAAGTTCACCGGATTCCGGACGTCGCTCAAGAACGCTTCCAGCCCATCTCCGGGTATTGGAAGGATGTAGCTCCCCTGCCGCCCCAATTATGCGAAAGGACCCTGTAAACGCTGAAAGCATCTGGAGCGGACCGCCGGGGACAATTCCCGGGGCGGCCCGATAGGAGATGGGAGGGTCAGATCCCTTTGGAAACCCGACACCCAGGACCCAAGACCTACGGCTTTGTTAACACAGCCGTTCGGCCCGTGAGAATGGCGTCGGGACGACCTTTCCCAACACCCGGGAAGCACGATGTTTCAAAGGGACGGTGTGACGAAGGGATGGAATGACGGAGTAACGAAGGGACGAGCCCCGGCCTTGGGCCGATGGGCCGGTCGGCCCAAGGCCGATAGAGCCCTGGATGGGCCAGGCGCGGCCCCAGGGCTTTGGGGACCCTCGGCCCAATAACGTCTACTTGCGAGTCTCCCGTTGGTTGCCCCGTCGGGAGATGACCTCGTCGACGATACCGTACTCCTTGGCCTGGGTCGCCGTCATGATGAAGTCCCGGTCGATGTCCTCCTCGATGCGCTCGGGCTTTTGACCCGTGTGCTGGGCCAGGATGTCGACGATCAATTGCTTGATGCGCAGGATCTCCCGGGCATGAATCTCGATGTCCACGGCCTGGCCTTGGATGCCGCCCATCGGCTGATGGATGATGACCCGGGAATGGGGAAGCGAGTATCGCTTGCCTTTCGTGCCCGCCGCCAGTAAGACGGCCGCCATACTGGCGGCCTGACCGACGCAGTAGGTCGTGATGTCCGGTCGGACAAACTGCATCGTGTCGTAGATGGCCAGGCCCGACGTGATGGCCCCGCCGGGCGAGTTAATGTAAAGATGGATGTCCTTTTCGGGGTCCTCGGCCTCCAGGAAGAGGATCTGGGCGACGATGAGGTTGGCCACGTTGTCGTCGATCGGCATGCCCAGGAAGATGATGTTGTCCCGGAGGAGGCGGGAGTAAATGTCATAAGCCCGTTCGCCGCGTTGAGTCTGCTCGATGACGATGGGGATCAACTGACCCTTCAGCTCCATCTTCACCTCAAGGTTCGTCACGACGCGACGTCGTGATAGGGTAACAGAGCCGTTCGGCCCGTGAGAATGGCGTCGAGACGGCCTTTTCCACCGGCACGGGCCTCCAGGCCTCATCCCCGCCCCGGCCGGCC
The DNA here is from genome assembly GCA_002898535.1 of bacterium HR11. Classification (NCBI taxonomy): domain Bacteria; species bacterium HR11. Next base: position 18,530 of record BEHN01000007.1, on the reverse strand, counting down.
ACCCCATGCCCGGGCTCCCGAACTCCCGAATTCCCGAATCCCCGGATTCCCGAACGGCCGGATAGCTCCGGACCCCGCTCGAACGAGCGGGGCTGGGATAAAAAGGGTCGACCGGTCCCACCGGCCGAACGGCCGAATTGCCGAACTCCCGAATTCCCGAAATGCCGAGAGCTGTCCATGGCCCCGTCATGGAGCTCCGCCCGAGAGCCCCAGTCGCTCCATCAGGACGTGGGTCGCCTTCCGAAAGAGGGCCTGCTGGAACACGTGGGCCTTCTCCGTCGGGTCGGCCTCTACGTAAGCTCGGAGGGATTCGACCGTGCGGTTCTCCCGACGGGCGACCTCGGCCAGGTACTGGTCGAATTCCTCATCACTCAAGGTCAGGCCCTCGGACCGAATGAAATGATGCAGGGCGACGACCCGGGCGACCCGTCGGTGGGCTGACGATAGGGCCTCGCCGACGATAGATTCCAGATGCGTGAGCCACAAGTGTAGCCGTTCGTAGGCCCGAATTTGCTTCCGGACGATCCGCTCGACCTCCTCCTGGAGGAAGGAACGGACTAACCAGTCGGGCCAGGCCGGCGACTCGGCGATCAGGGCATCCACGAGGACACCCTGAAGCCAGGCCTCCCGCTCCTCGGCGAGCCGGCCGGCCAGCCGCTCCCGCAGGGCCGCCCGCCACTCGTCGAGCGACTCGAAGCCTTCCTGTTCCAAGAGGTCCTCGACAGGCGGGAGCTCCACGGCGTAGACGTTTTCGATACGGCCGGATAGGCGGACCCGACGCGTGCGGCCCGGTCGGTCCGACGTCGGGGCGGACGTCTCCGATTCCCATGGGAGGGTGATGTCCATCTCCCACGTAAAAGTGTCGCCCGGACGCTTGCCCTCTAAGTGATACGTCACGGCCGGATGGAGGACCGGGCTCCCTAAGGTCACGACGACCTCCTCACCGTCCGGATTCGTATACGCCTGACCCGTGTCCACGTCTTCCATTTTCAACCCCAGGGTCACGGTGTCCCCGGCTTGAAGGCCCCGGTCGGTCACGGGCTGAAGGATAGCCTGCTTCTCCCGCAAAGACTCGATTTCCTGGTCGATCCGGGCCCGCTCCTCGGCCTGCCAGCGGGCTTCCAAATCCGCCGGCAGGGTCACCGCCGTCAGGGGCTTCAGGGAGACCGGCGGCCACAACGTGCCCCAGCACTGGAGCACGAGGGGCTGGCCCTCAATAAAGGTATAGTCCGTCAGGACGGGGTCCGTCACGACGTCCATCTGTTGGTCTTGAACGACCCGTCGGACGACTTCGGGGAACCAGTCGCGGAGACGCTCCTCCAGACTCTTGCGAAGGACCCGTCGGATGAGTTCGACAGGCGCCCGGCCGGGACGATAGCCCGGCATGGGGACGATCCGGCGGAGCTCCCGAGCGTACTCGTTGAGCTTCGCATCGACCTCCGGCCAGGGCACCGTGATGAAGAGCTGAAAATGAAAGTCGTCCTGGACCTTCAGCTCGTGGGTATAAGACGTCTGAGCGGCCTCAACCATCGAGAACGCTCCTCCTTCGGCGCAGGCCAGAAGCCTACCTTCCCCCAGGCGAGGACGCCTGCGCTCCAAGGCCGGGGCCTGCACCCTACCGGAAGTGAGATACCGAGACGCGAGCCCCGGCCCCCGGTATCGTCGCCCCTTCTGGGCCGGGGGGCCTATACGTCCAAACCCGGCAGGCCGGGCCCCCTGATCGCCTTCCGTATTTTAGACTCCCCGACACGCCGTGCAACCTCCCGATCTGCGGACCGCTTATTAAAGCCGTTCGGTTCGTGAAAGCCCGCATGGATTCGACCTTTTCGACCCTTCGGGGAGGACGGTTTTGAAGGGACGGAGGGACGAGCCACGGTCTTGGGCCGACGGGCCGGTCGGGATCATCCTTCCATCGAACCGGTCTCATCCATCCGACGGGACCGGGATCGGACCCTCGATATCCGACCCCAGACCATGGACCACGGACCATAGACCATAGACCATAGACCATGGACCATAGACCCCTGGGCCCAAGCCGGTCTATGGTCTGGGGTCTATGGTCCATCACTCCGTCCCTTTGTGAAACATCGTGCTTGCCGGGCGATGGAAAAGGCCGTCCCGACGCCATTCTCCCGAACCGAACGGAAGGCACCGGCATGACGGCCGGTGTTCCGAGGATAGACGCCCGTCGCCCGACCTGCCGACCTGCCGACTGCCCATCTGCCGAATAGATGCCACCGCCGGGACCGGCGGCGCCCGGGGACAGGGGGACGCCCCCGTGACTGGTGGCGTTCGGAGGGTCCGCCCCAGGGTTAGGCCCCGGTCGATCACGGCCCAAGGGATGGGCGGTCACCCCGATCGGGCCTTCGGTATCCGGAAGTAGCGAATCCGTGGTTGCGTCAGCACCCGGACCGGCGTATTTTAGAGCGATGGAGTGACGAAGTAGGAAAAGGGACGTCGCTGAGACCGAACGGACAAGTGGAGGTTTGCCTTGCGAGGTCGGCGGATAGGGGCCACCTTGTGGACGTTAGGATGGTTGATGGGCATGGTCCCGGCTGTGTGTGGGGTCTCCTTGTGGACGTGCCGACACGTGAGGGCCCAGGCGGCTTCCCATACATGTTGTGAGACGCCCGCCGAAGGCTTTCGCCTCGACGTCCCGAGGACCCCTGAAGACCCCCCGCCGACGGGTCCTTGCCATTCTCCGGTGCCGGCGACCGCCGGCGGCACTTGTCTGGAGCCCCTGCCGGCTTCGCTGACCCTGTTCCCTGGGAAGTCGTCCGGTCCTTCGGACCTCCTTCACCGGGCCGGTACGGCTACCGGCGTGAATGACCTCGAACCTCCTGTGGACGCCGGTTCGTCTCACGACGATAGCCTGAATCTGACCCGGATGCCTTCGGTCCCCTTATACCGATGGGCCTGCCAACTCCGCTGTTAGTCTCTCGCCTGTCGAATCCATCCTTCGTTGGGGTCCCCGAGGGGTCGAGTCTACCCCTTGCATTTCCGCTACGTCCCATCACAGAGCGGTTGGGCCCGTGAGAATAGCGTTGGATTAACCTTTTCCGTGGCCCAATCGGAAAAGCCGAATCCATCCGCCTCTCAGAACTGAACTGCCCCGTTAACATGAATTTCCGAGGTTCGGGTCTTATACCCAACACCCAGCGCCGAGTCCCGAAAATTCACGCTACCACAGCACTACGGAGTTGGCGACGATGGCCCGAGGAGCTTCAGTCCTCATCGCCTTACTAATCAGTTGGACCTCTGGGGCCGGCGGCGCGGCCTGGGCCGCGCCAGACCCGGTGGACCCCCTGGCGCCTCTGGTCGAGGAGCTTCGGGCGCAGAACCCGACGCTCCGGCAACTGCGGGCCGAGATTGCGGCGGCCCGGCAGAGGGTCGCTCCGGCCGGGACGCTCCCGAACCCGATGATCACCGTCGGCGGGATGAGCGTCGGCCGGCCCGTCCCGGGCGCCGAGCTGGGGCGGGAGGAGATGGCCCAGCAGGGCATCGGCCTCGTGCAGGGCCTGTCCTTTCCCGGCAAGCTCCGTCTGAGCCAGGAAGTTGCCCGACGGGAGGTCGCCGTCCGGGAGGCCCGCCTGCGGGCCGTCGAGGTCGAGCTCATCCGTCAGCTGAAGGACCGGTACTACGAGCTGGCCTTCCTGAACCGGTGGCGGGAGGTCCTGCTTCAGAGTCAGCGCATCCTCCAGGTCCTCCAGGCCGGCGCCCAGGCCCTGTATGTGACGGGGCAGGAAAGTCAGCAGAGCGTCCTCCGGGTCCAGTCGGAGCTGACCCACCTGCAGTCCGAACTCCTGGACCTGGAACGGATGCGGGGTGAGGTCATCGCCCAGTTGAACGCCCTCCTGGGACGGGAACCCCGAAGCCCGTGGACGGTCCCGGTCGAGCTACCGCCGCCGGGGACCGAGAAGGCCGCCGCGGCGGCCGAAGCCGACGACCCGGCGCCTCTGCCACCCGAGGCGGTCCTTTACGAACAGGCCCAGGCCCGGAATCCGGAGCTTCAGGAAGCCCGGACCATGTTAGAGCGGGACGATCAGATGGTCGCCCGCATGCGGCGGGACCTGTATCCGGACCTGACGCTGATGGCCGGCTACTTCCACCGAGGCGGTCTGCCACCCCTGTACGAGATCCGCGTCGGCCTGGAGATTCCGGTGTTTTTCAAGCGGAAGGAGGTCCCCCGCATCGAGGAGGCCCTCCAGATGAAGGCCGCCGACGAGGCCATGTTGCAGGCCCGCTGGCTCGACGTGGCCCAGCGCATTCGAGAAGCCTATCTCCAGGCGACGACGGCCGTCCAGGTGTGGCGCCTTTATCATTCCACGCTCCTGCCCCAGCTCCGGACGACCCTCGACAGCGGCCTGGCGACGTACCGGGTCGGCAAGCTGACGTTCATTCAGGTCCTGGAGACCTGGCAGGCCCTCCTGGCGGCCGAGGTCGAGACGGCCCGTCAGTTGAAGGCTTTTTACCAGGCCCGGGCCCGGCTGGAGGCGCTGGTCGGGGAACCGTAGGCAATTCGGGAATTCGGGAGTCCGGCAGTTCGGGAGGCGGGGGACCAGGTACCGGGCACTTCGACAGAGCGGGCCTCCGACGACGGGACGCTCAGGCTTTGAAGTTCCCGAACCCCCGAATTCCCGGGTTCCCGAACTCCCGAACTCGGAGAAGAAAGTCATGCGGATCCGACGGTGGATATACGGCGTCATCGGATTGGGGGTCCTGGTGGCCATCGCCGCGGCCGTGGGGTTCTACGGCCGATGGGGCCGGAAGGCTCCGGAGGGACCCCAGGCGTCCCCGGGGCTCCATGCGGGTCATGGGGCCGGTCCGACAGCCCCGGGGGAGCGGAAAATCCTGTACTGGTACGACCCGATGCATCCGTGGATTCGGTCCGACAAGCCGGGGAAGGCGCCCGACTGCGGGATGGACCTCGTCCCCAAGTATGCCGACGAGGCCGGTCCCGGGGAAGCGCCCGGGGCCGTCTACATTTCCCCGGCCCGTCAGCAACTCATCGGCGTCCGCACGGGTCCCGTCGTCCGACGTCCCGTCCGAAAGGTCCTCCGGACGGTCGGGATCGTCGCCGTCGATGAGACCCTGATTCATCACATCCACACCCGTATCTCCGGCTGGGTCCGCCACGTGTACGTCAGCTTCGCCGGGCAGTTCGTCCAGAAGGGCCAGCCCGTCTTGGACATCTACAGTCCCGACGTCCTGGCGACCGAGCAGGAGTATGTGCTGGCCCTGCGTTTGCGGGACAGCCTCCAGGACGCCGACCCCGAGGCCCGTCGGCAGGCCGAGCAGGCCGTCCGGGACGCCGTCCAGCGCCTCCGTCTGTGGGACATCCCGCCGGACGAGATCGATCGCCTCGAGCGGACCCGCCAGCCCGCCGAGGTCGTCCATATCCGGACCGACATGACCGGCTATGTCATGGACCTTAACGTCCGCCACGGGATGTACGTCACACCCGAGATGGAAATTTACAAGATCGCCGACCTCCGGCGGGTGTGGGTCCAGATCGTCGTGTACGAGTCGGACCTGGAATTCGTCCAGGTCGGCCAGCCCGTCCGCGTTACGGCCCGGAGTTATCCGGATCGGGCGTGGACGGGCGTCGTCGACTACGTCTATCCCGACGTGGACCCCCAGACCCGGACCGTCAAGGTCCGGTTGAGCCTACCGAACCCGGGCTACGTCCTGAAGCCCGGCATGTACGTGGACGCCGAGCTCCAGCGGGACCTGGGCGAACGACTCGTCGTCCCGGCCGAGGCCGTCATCGATACGGGCGTCCGTCAGTACGTCTTCGTCGTCCGGGAGGGCCACTACTTTGAGCCCCGGCCGATTCGCACCGGCGCACGGGTCGAGGACGGGTACGTGGTCCTCGAGGGCCTCCAGGAGGGCGACGTCGTCGTGACGTCGGCCCAGTTCCTGATCGACTCGGAGAGCCAACTCAAGGCAGCGTTGGAGGCCTTCACGGCGCACGGGGAACACGGCCGATGAGGGATGCGGGATGGGGACTTAACAGAGCGGTTCGGTCCGTGAGAATGGCGTCAAATCAACCTTTCCCACCGCCCGGGAAGCACGATTTTTCAAGCATCCGGCCGATGGGCAGGTCGGCAGATAGGCAGATAGAAGCCGGGTGGGCAAGGATCAGCCCCAGGGCTTTTGGGACCATCTGCCCATCTGCCGAACTGCCTATCTGCCAAAGCTTGAAAACCGTCCCTCCCGAAGGGTCGAAAAAGCCGAATCCATGCGGGTTTTCACCAACCGAACGGCTCTGATAGCCGTCCTGCATCTTGCATCCTGCATTCCGGAGGACTGTCATGATCGCCCGCATCATCGAATGGAGCGCCAGGAATCCGGGCCTCGTCCTGCTGGGGACGCTGGCGGCCGTCCTGTGGGGTATTTATGCCGTCGGCCACGTCCCCCTGGACGCCATCCCGGACCTGTCGGACCCCCAGGTCATCATCTACACGGAGTGGCCCGAGCAGAACCCTTCGGTCATCGAGGACCAGGTGACCTATCCCATCGTGACGACGTTCCTGGCGGCCCCACGGGTCCAGGTCGTCCGGGGCTTTTCCTTCTTTGGGGTCTCCTTCGTGTACGTCATCTTCGAAAAGGGGACCGACATCTACTGGGCCCGAAGCCGGACGCTCGAATACCTCCAGACGGTCCGCCAGAAGCTCCCACCGGGCGTCGAACCCCGCCTGGGCCCCGACGCGACGGGCCTTGGCTGGGGCTTCATGTACGCCCTCGTCGACCGCACGGGCCGCCACGACCTGGCCCAGCTCCGGACGCTTCAGGACTTCTACGTCAAGTATGCCCTCGAAAGCGTCCCGGGCGTCGCCGAGGTCGCCAGCCTCGGGGGCTTCGTCCGCCAGTATCAGGTCACGCTGGACCCCAACAAGCTCCTGGCCTACCGGGTTTCCCTTGAGACCGTCATGGAGGCCATCCGGAACTCGAACCGGGAGACGGGGGCCCGGGTCTTAGAGGTCGGCGGGCGGGAGTACATGATCCGGGCCCGGGGCTACGTCCAGAGCCTGCGGGACCTGGAGGAGGTCGTCGTCAAGGTCAACGACGCCGGCGTGCCCGTCCGGCTTCGGGACCTCGGGGCGGTCCAGTTCGGGCCGGAAATCCGGCGGGGCGTCGCCGAGCTCAACGGCGAGGGCGAGGTCGTCGGCGGCATCGTCGTCGTCCGGTACGGCCAGAACGTCCTGGAGGTCGTCGAGCGGGTCAAGCGGAAGCTCGCCGAGCTCCGGCCGAGCCTCCCGCCCGGCGTCGAGGTCGTCGTCACCTACGACCGGAGCGACCTCATCCACAAGGCCATCGCCACGCTGACCGACGAGCTCCTCAAGATTTCGGTCGTCGTGTCGGCCGTGTGTCTCGTCTTTCTCCTTCACCTGCCGAGCGCCTTCGTCATCATCACGGTCCTGCCCGTCGCCGTCCTGATGGGCTTCATCGCCATGTACCATCTGAACATTTCGGCCAACGTGATGTCCCTGGGCGGCATCGCCATCGCCATCGGGGCGATGGTCGATTCGGCCATCATCATGGTCGAGCAGGCCCACAAGCGGCTCGAGGAGTGGGAGCGCCGGGGCCGGCCGGAGCCGCGGGCGGCCGTCATCGTCCGGGCGGCCCAGGAGGTCGGGCCGAGTCTGTTCTTTGCGCTCCTGGTCATCACGGTCAGCTTTCTGCCGATCTTCACGCTGGAAGCCCAGGAGGGCCGGCTGTTCAAGCCCCTGGCGTACACGAAGACGTTCTCGATGCTGTTCGCCTCCTTCGTGGCCATCACCCTGACGCCGGTCATGATGGTCGCTTTCATCCGGGGGAAGATTCGACCCGAGGAACGGAATCCCGTCAGCCGATTCCTTCACCGGGTGTATGAGCCGACCCTGCGGTTCGGCCTGCGGCACCGATGGGCCGTCCTGGCCGTCGTCTTGGCCCTGATGGTCTCGGCCGTCTGGGCCTTCCGCCAGTTGGGCAAAGAATTCATGCCGCCCCTGTGGGAGGAGTCATACCTTTATATGCCCGTGACGATCCCGGGCGCCTCCGTGACGACCGTCACCCAACTCCTTCAGGTGACGGACCGTATCATCCGGCAGTTCCCGGAGGTCGCCCTCGTCTTCGGCAAGGCCGGCCGGGCCGAGACGGCGACCGACCCGGCGCCCCTGGAGATGTTCGAGACGACGATCCTGCTCAAGCCGCCGTCCCAGTGGCGGCCCGGGATGACGCCCGAAAAACTCCAGCAGGCCCTCAACGACGCCCTCCAGATTCCGGGTCTCAGCAACATCTGGACGATGCCGATCCGGAACCGCATCGACATGCTGACGACGGGTATCCGGACACCCATTGGCATCAAGGTCTTCGGGACGGACTTGAACGAGATTGAACGCATCGGCCGGGAAATCGAGACCGTCCTCCGGCGGGTCCCCGGGACCCGCAACGTGTTCGCCGAACGGGTCGGCCAGGGCTACTATCTCGACCTCGTCGTGAACCGAGCCGAGGCGGCCCGATACGGGCTGAACGTCGCCGACGTCCAGAACGTCTTCCAGGCGGCCGTCGGGGGCATGAACGTGACGACGACCGTCGAGGGGCGGGAGCGGTATCCCGTCCTGGTCCGATATAGCCGGGGCCTGCGGGACGACGTCGAAAAGCTCAAGCGGGTCCTCATCGACACACCGACGGGCGCCCAGATCCCCCTGTCGGCCGTCGCCGATCTCCGGTGGGCCGTCGGGCCGTCCATGATCAAGAGCGAGGAGGGTTACCTCGTCGGCTACGTGTTCGTCGACATGACGGGCCGGGACGTCGGGGGCTACGTCGAGGAGGCCAAGCGGGTCGTCCAGGCGAGCGTGAAGCTCCCGCCGGGCTACCGCCTCGAGTGGTCCGGCCAGTACGAGTACATGGCCCGGGTCTGGCGGCGGATGCGGCTCGTCGTCCCCCTGACGCTCTTCATCGTCGTCCTGCTTCTGTACTTGAATACCCGCTCGGCCGTCGAGACGGCCATCGTCCTGCTGGCCGTGCCGTTCTCGCTGATCGGGGCCTTCTGGCTGTTATACCTCCTGAAGTACAACCTGTCGGTCGCCGTCTGGACGGGGATCATCGCCCTGCTCGGCCTGGACGCCGAGACGGGCGTCGTCATGCTGTTGTACCTGACCCTGAGCTACCGTCACTGGCAAGCCGAGGGTCGGCTCCAGAAGCTGAGTGATTTCGTCGAGTGTATCATGGAGGGCGCCGTCCAGCGGGTCCGGCCCAAGATGATGACGGTCGGGACCATCCTGGCCGGGCTGATTCCCGTCCTCTTCGCCAGCGGCGTCGGGGCCGACGTGTGGCGACGGATGGCGGCCCCGATGGTCGGGGGCGTCGTGTCGTCCCTGCTGATGGAACTCCTGGTCTATCCCGTCTTATTCTATATGTGGAAGCGGGCCACGGAGCTGAAAGGACTGAGATAAATAGGGATGCAGGATGGCGGTCCCGGGTGCCGAATATCGGGCGTCAGGATCGGGAATTCGGCCGGCCGAACGGCCGATCCTGGACCCGGGACTGTCATCTTGCGTCCTGCACTCGCATCCTGGGCCGCGGTCCCTCCCCCGGGACCCGGCGCCCGGCACTGAAGATGCTACAGACTAAACGGTTTCACGAGGACCTGATCGACACCCGACGGCGGCGATGGGACGTCCGGCGGGTGGCCCTGTTCCCGCCGGTCATCGGCCTGCACGTCCTGCTGGGCGTCGCCCTGGTCCTGGCTTCGGCGTGGTCGGTCCAGTATCTGGACGAACCGCCCGTTCCGGCCCTGTTGATCGGCGGGACGGGCACGCTGGGCCCGCCGCCTCCGCCGCCGCCACCCCCACCGCCGGGCCGACGGGCGGGACCGTCCCCGTCGGCGGCCCGGCCTCGACCGACCGAGCCGCCGCCCCCGGAAGTCGCCCCCATCGCCATCCCGGCGTTCACGCCCGAAGTGATCGTCCCCTACAGTGAGGGTCCAGAGACCGGCGACGAACTGGCCGGGACTTTCGAGGGGGACCCCGTCTGGGGCGTCGAGGGCGGCGTCGAAGGCGGCGTGCCCGGCGGCGTCCCGGGCGGGGTCCCCGGTGGGGTGCCCGGTGGCGTTTTGGGTGGGGTCCCGGGCCTCGGCGGCGTCCACGTCGGGCCCGGCGAGGGCGAGCCACCCATCGCCATCTCGAAGGTCCCGTGCGTCTACCCCCCGGAGGCCCGCCGCAACCGCATCGAGGGCGTCGTCATCCTCCTCCTGGTCGTCCGGCGGGACGGCACGGTCGGCCCGATTCGAGTCGTCCGGTCCGTCGACCGAGTCCTCGACCAGGCGGCCATCGAGTGCGTCCGTCAGTGGCGGTTCAAGCCGGGGACGCTCCGGGGCCAGCCCGTCGACGCCCTGTTCAGCCTGACGATCGCCTACTCGATCCAGGGCGGGGGACCGTGAATCGGACGGTCAGGCAGTCAGGCAGGTCGGCAGATGGGCAGGTCGGGAGATGGGGATCGGGACGCCGCCGGCGATGGCGGCGTCTGGGCCCCGCTTACGGCGTAGGGTCCCTTCGTCGCGCGTGACTCATGACACGTCCCCGGTACCCGGGGCCTTACTCCTTCAGTGTTCGGTCAAAGAAGGCGAAGATGCGGGACCACGCCTCGACGGTCGCCTGCTCGCGGGGCGTGAGGGTCCGACCGACGACAGCGATGTTCCTCGGGACGCCCGTCATGAAGGCGTGGCCGACGCCGGGGTAGACGTGAATTTCGGCCTTCTTGCCCAACCGTTGGAGCAGGCCCTCGAACTTCTGGACGTCGGCCGGCGGAATCCCCCGGTCCTGCTCCGCGAAGATGCCGAGGAGTTCGGCCGTAAGGCCCCGCAGGCGGTCCTCGTCGAAGACGAGGCGTCCGTAGTTGATGTTCACAGCCCGGATCCGAGCGTCCGCCAGGGCCAGCCGCAGGGCATAGCCCCCGCCCATACACCACCCCGTCACGCCGATGCGGTCTTTGCGGACGTCGGGTCGGCCCTGAAGGTAGTCCAGGGCGGCCTTCAGGTCCTGAAGGGCTCGCTCTTCGGGCAGACCCCGGGAGAGCTCACGCGCCTCCGTCGGGTCCTGAGTGACCCGTCCCCGGTAGAGGTCCACGGCCAGGGCGACGTAACCCCGACGGGCGAATTCATCGGCATTTTCCCGGACCCAGTCGTTGAGACCCCACCACTCGTGAATCAAGATGAGGGCCGGGAAAGGGCCGTCTCCTTCGGGCCGGGCCAGGTACGCCGAGACGGTATCCGGGCCGCTCGGGTAGCGGACGGTCTCGCCAGCCCCGGCTCGGACCGCCCCGAGGACCCCCAGGAGTCCACCGATCAGAAGCCACTTGCTTGTCATAGGTGTCCCTCCGGAGGGAAGATGCAGATGCAGGATGCAAACCCGAGGCGCATATTCCGTAGCGATCGCCCCGTCCTATAGTATCTCAAAATGCCGGCCGTCCTGCCGGCGTCGCCGAGCCCCCGCCCGCGGTCATGCGGTCATCCAGACGTTGGTTCATGAGACTTCGGGCGACGACATCCCCGGCCCAAAACGCATGTAACAGAGCCGTTCGGGCGGTGAGAAGTGAGATGGAGAGCGGAAAGGGCATCTCCACGAAAGCATGATGTTTCAGGCATTCGGCAGATGGGCAGGTGGGCAGATGGGCAGTCGGCCGGTGGGCCGGGGATAGACGCCCGTCGCCTGACCTGCCGACCTGCCCATCGGCCTATCGGCCCACCTGCCTATCTGCCGACCTGCCCATCGGCCGAATGCTTGAAGCATCGTACTTTCGTGGAGGTGCCCTCTCCGCTCTCCATCTCACTTCTCACCGCACGAACGGCTCTGTTAAGATTCCAGGAATACAGCGTCCAGTCAATTCAATCTTAGCGGATTTGTGCAAGGTGGAGACTTTCCGATTTCTGGTGTTTTTGGTGACCCACCTCAGCGCAGGGCTCGCCCTCGGTGGGGTGGGCTACGGCCTGGGTCGGCGGCTCACCTACTCGTGGCGTTATGCGTCCGTCTGGGAAGAGGTCAGTTGCTCGACGGCCCTGGGCCTTGGAGTCATCGCCCTGCTGGTCTTTGGCATCGGCGTCGTGGGATGGCTCTACCCCTGGGTCCTCCTGGGTGCCTTGTTGCTTTCCCAGGGACTTTGTTATGCCGTTTGGCGGGATCTATTCAAGAGGCTGACCCCGGCGCTTCGGGGGTGGAGCGGGCGACTCAGGCCGGGGCTGGGACGCCTGCTGGCCGGCGGGTGCCTCCTCTTCATGAGCCTCTTGGCTTTGTATCCGCCGACGGCCTACGACGCCACGGCGTACCACCTGACGGCCCCGAAGCTCTATGTGCGGGATCATGCCATCGGCTTTTTCCCCCATGTCCGGCTCAACATGCTTCCCCAGCTGAATGAGATGCTTTTTACGCTGATGCTCATGTTCTACGATGACATTGCCGCTCAGGTCGTCGAGTTCCTGATGCTCCTCCTCGTGGCGGGAACGGTCTATGCATGGGGTCGGCGCGTCTTCTCGGGACGGGTCGGCCTGTGGGGCGCGGCGCTATGGCTGTCCAATCCCCTGGCCCTGTGGCTCGGGAGCACCGCCTATATCGACATCGGCCTGACCCTATTTACGACTTTGGCCGTCTATGCCTTCTGCAACGGGCTATCGGACAAGAAGGCGGGATGGCTGACCCTGGCAGGGGTTTACAGCGGATTCGCCGCCGGCACGAAGTACCACGGACTCTTTTTCCTGGGCCTTTTGGGCCTGGCCGCGCTCGGCGTGGGTTTCCGAGAGCGCCGCTGGGCTTATCCCGGCCTCTTCGGGTTGGCGGCCCTATCGACGGCGGCTCCTTGGTACTTACGGAATTTCTTGTGGACGGGAAATCCCTTCCTGCCCCTGGGGACCCGGGTCTTCGGCTATGGCGGTTTGAGCCCCGAGGACGTGCAAATCATATTTCGGCTTTGGGATTTGATCGGGATCGAAAAGACGCCGGCTTCTTTGCTTCTCTTACCGTGGCGTCTTGCCTTCCAGCCGTCCCGCTTGAGGATGGAAGCGCCGGTGTCACCGGTCTATTCCCTGTGGCTACCCATCCTGGTCGTGCAGAGCCTGCGAGACGCCCGTCTGCGGTGGCTGTCCGGACTGATTCTGGCCTACACTTTCTTCTGGTTTTTCACGGCGCCCCTGATCCGCTTTCTTGTACCGGCGCTCCCCCTGCTCAGTCTGGCGACGGCCGCCGCCTTAGAACGCTGTCTGCTGGGACTCCCTGCCATAGGCCCATGGATCCGTGGACCGGTCGTCTCGGGTCTCCTGGGACTCACCCTCTTGGCCCCGGCAGAACTCTATGCCGTGCGTCGGGTGTGGCGACAGGGTCCCGTACCGACGAGCCGGGAAGAACGGGAAGCCTATCTGAGCCGGCATTTACCGGCCTATCCCGCTTATAAATTCCTCAACGAGCGCATAGGCCCGCCTTATACGGTGTATGCCCTGTACGCCGAGCAGATGGCTTATTTCGCCGACGGAACGTCCATCGGGGGTGAGTTCGGACCGGGCCGGTACGGCCTCATTGCGAACCGACTCCACGACAGCCGGGCCCTCTATCGTGCCCTCAAGGGCCTCGGCGCTGACTACTTTCTGGTATCCCGTCAAGTGGTCCGGGTCCAATTACCCGACGATGCGTTCTTCCACAGTCACTTCCGGCTCGTCTACGCCCGCGCCTGGACCCTGCTCTTCCGGCTATCCGAGGCGCCGTGGGTCCGGCGGGTGGGGCCAGAGCGCTTACACAACGGAGATTTTGAAAGTCTGGAAGCTGGGTGGCCCTCAGGCTGGACCCGCATCGGGACGCCGCGAGTAGACGCATCCGGGCAATACAGCCACAGCGGTCGGGTCGCGGTGCAAGTCCGGGGTCAGAACGTCCTGTTTCAGGCCGTGCCGGTCCAGCCCGGCCAAATCTACTGGCTCCGCTTACATGCGCGGGCTTCCGGCACCCAGGCGGCGGCGAGGCTCCAGGTCAACTGGTCCGACGTGCGAGGGCAGTTCTTAGGGACCGATATAGAGGTCGTCAGGGTCGGACCGACCTGGCAAAAGTACGAGATGGCGGTGACCGTTCCCGAGCATGCGGCCGCGGCCGTGATTTACGCCAGTCCCCACGAAGACGGCATCGTATGGCTGGACGACTTTTCCTTCGTGGAAGTAAAGTATAAACCCCTGGGAGGTTGACCCGGCCCGTCCGCCGCAAGCGGTCGGTCATTTTGAGGCCGACCCCATGGGAGGGGCGGGGTCCAACCGTTTTGCTCTCCTACAGGTCCAGGTCTTGAGGGCTCCGTTTCTCGATCCCGAGACGGTCTATGGTCTGATCTGGCACGTACAACGGTGGGGACGGCCCTACTTTACGGAACGCCAGCTCTGGCGCTCGATGGGGAGTCCGCCGCCGGAAGTCCGGGCCCGGGTCCGTCAGTGGCTCCGGCTTCACCCGGCCTTTTTTCGGGACCGGCACGCCCGGTTGTACCTCCGGGCCCGTGCGGTCCCCTGGCCCGGGTGTATCGGGACGGACGTGTGGGACCGACCCTGGTTTGAGCCGGCGCCGGAGACGGGCCTTTCCTTTCGACTGCCCGTGATGGGCCGGCCTGGCCTTGGCTTACGGCCTTATGAGGCGTGGCAGGGCCGTTTGCGACCCGTGCCCCACCGGCGCCAATGGCAAAAGCTCATCCACGTGCGGGGGAACCCCTTAGTCTTTTGGCCGGAAGGGCCGGACCCTGAGCGCCCATGTCGGGACGTCTCCCCGGTCCGACGGTCGGGGTCCCTCCCCTGGGAGCGGCCGCTTCACCGAGACGGCCTCTGGTCAGTCGCCTGTCGGGACTACGGCCGGCATCCCTGGGCGGCCCGCATCGAGAGGGCGGCCGACGGCCTCTGGGTCGATTGGTACGTGGGAGACGGTCCCATTGAGGGGCATCCCACGGCCGGCGCCCCGGTGGGACCCTGGTCGGCCCTTTGCTTTCGCTTCTTGGCCACGCCCCAGGGGACCCTTGAGCTGAAGGGCATCGAACGCTGTCGGGCGCAAGTCGAACGCTGGAGCGAACCGGCCGATGCGACGGACCGACTCCGGGCATCGGTCCCTACCTCCGGCCCGGCCCGCTTTTTCTATGCCCCGATGTATCCCGCCGTCCCGTGCCATCTCTGGGTGCATCGGCATATCGACTGGGGCCTGTGCCTGTACGACTGGTACGTCCAGATGGAGCGGGCCGTCGTGCGGGCTCTGTCCGAGCGGGGTGCCGTCCCCATGGGCCGTACGGGGGAGGTTCCCGTCGAGGGCGTCTGGTGGCTCCTGGTGTGGTTAACCCAGTATACGGGTCGGCTTAAGCTCCGCCGCCTCTGGGTCGACCCGAGCGAGTGGGACGCCTGGGCGGCCCAGCTACCGGATGAAGACCGGGTCCCCTTCCAACTGGCCCTGTGGACCCACGGAGTCCTCCACGTCCGTTGGCGAGCCTTACAGAACCCGTCGGACTGGGCACCCTTGCCGATCTGGCAAGCCGCTTCCAGCGTCGTCGAGGCCCTTTGGCAAGACTGGCTGGCGGCCGTGTGGCACGACGGACCGACCCCCTACCCCCCGGTGAGTCCTCAGGCCGACGTCTCAGCGACGGTCTCCGCCCAACGGCTCTTCCTCTCGGTCGGCGACGCAGGGGGCGAGCCGTCGGAAGCCGTCGTCATGGCGGCGCTCCCTGAGGGCCTGGCCGTCCTTCTCGGGCCGGTGCTCCGGCGGGCCTGGGTCCCCGCCGAGGCCCTTCGAGCCGCCGGTTACTTTTTCAAGGCGACTGCCTGGGAGTGGCGTCGGTCCGGCACACGCCAGGCCCTTCGGGTCGGAAGCCGCTTGGCCGATTGGGGTACGGCGGGTCGGCCGATAGTCTCGTAGGGCCTGGGTGCCGCCCCAGGCCGACGGCCTGTGATCCACCTGCTGACCTGCCCATCGGCCCACCGGCCGACCGCTTATGCGTCCACCCCTCCATACGCCTTCCCGCAAAGGCCGCATCCCCGCTTCCCCTTCCGAATGGCCGCCCGGACGGGTGAAGTCCGACAAAAGCGAGGAGGCGATCATGAGTCGATTCATCGAATCCACTCGCATGGGCGTTCGCTCAGGGCCCGCCACCGGGCCCTCGGAGGCTTGGCCCTCGAGCCCCGACGTCCTTCGCTCGGCGTTCCTGCGGATCGGCCCGGAGGCCTTCGGCGGCATCCCCCACCTGGACGCGGCCGCCCTGGTCGAAAAGGCCCTCCGGTACGCAGAGGGTCCGGCCGCCCTCCGGCGATTCTTGGAGACCGGCCGCTCGACCGTGGGCGACCTCGTGGACCGACTCGGGGTCACGGCGGAAGTCCTGGAACGGCCGAGCGCCGACGTCCTGCGTCTTCTGGGGCCCCTCAGCCGAAAGCTGGAAGGCATTCACCGGAAGGTATGCGATTGGATCCACGACATCGCCGAGGCCGGCGTCGAAAAGTTCGGACGCCTCTTAGAGGGCGTCCGGCAGGCGATGAACGGCGCCCGGGACTTCCTGGCCTTCTTGGACCGACTCCTACCCGGCGACTGGTCCCGGCTGACGCAGGGACTCCAAAACATGACGAACGCCCTCGACCGGTGGGTCCGCGGCGTGACGGACTTTCGTCAGCGTCTTCACCAGGTCCACACGATGATTTGCGAGCTCTTGGGGCTGGTCCGGCCATCGGTGCCCCAGGACCCAACCCGGACGCAGGTCATCGTCCGGTAAAGGAGGTCTGCGATGGATCACTTGGAGTGTCTGAAAGCCATCGCCCATGGCATCCCCTTCGCCCAGGCTTTGGGCTTCTCGGAGGCGGACGTCCAGAAGATTGCCGGTCTGGCGGCCGGTCTCTGTCAGGAGGGTCGCTGGGAGTCGGCCCTGAAGCTGTGGGCCGGCCTGGTGAGCCTCCAGCCGGAACGGGCCGAGTTCTGGTCCGCCCTGGGGTCGACCCTTACGCGCATGGGCCGGCATGAGGAGGCCATCCCGGTCCTCACGTTCGCCCTCCGGACGGATCCGACGGACACGGCGGCCCTCGTGAATCGGGCCGAATGTTACATCGCCACGGCGCAGGTCGAGGCGGCCGTCGCCGACCTGGAACAGGTCATCCGGCAGGCCATGACCGAGACAGACCCGGTCGCCGACCGGGCCCGTCAGCTGGTGTACGCCCTCTATGAGTTCTTCCGCCGGGTTCATCCGAGCGGATAGCGGCAGATAGGCAGGTTGGCAGATGGGCAGATGGGCAGATGGGCTGGTCGGCAGATGGGCCGTCGGCAGATGGGCAGATGGGCAGGTGGGCTGGTCGAGAGACTGGCGTCTATCCCCGGCACACCGGCTGTCATGCCGGTGGCTTCCATAGAAAGCCCACCGTCCTGCGGGCGTCCTCCGCATGCACCGCCCGTCCTGGCCGGGTCGATCCCCTCTGAACACCGCCAGGGATGGCGGTGTCATCCCCTCCAAACACCGCCCGTCATGGCGGTGTCATCCTTAACAAGCTTGAAACATCGAGATCGCCGGGCCATCGTTTTCCCGGATGGGAGCCGCATTTCTCCCAACCGAACCGCTCTGTTGGCAGAGCCGTCCGGTTCGTGAGAATCTCGATTTGATCGGCTTTTTCGACCCTTCGAGGAGGACGATTTTCCAAGCGAAGGGCAGTCCGGCAGGTGGGCCGATAGACCCCAACTCATGGCGCATATCAGCTCATGGCTCATGGCTGATGGGTCATGGTCCCATGGGCCACGAGCTATGCCCCATGAGCCCATAGGGTCCACGGGCTCATCTCACCGGGACCTGACACCTGGGGCCTGTCTTGCATCCCCCATCCCCCTCCTGCATCCTAACCGTGAAAGGGGTAGTTCCCACCCCGGAGGGGTTGGCAACAGCTGACCTTATTGTGGCTTTCCGATGGATTTTATGGAATTTCATGGCACATAAGTAGCGAATGGCGAGTAGCGAGGGGCGAATGACGAGTGGCGAATGGCGAGTAGCGAATGGCGAGTAGACTTGACTTTTCCCGACCTTCTGCAAAAATAGGGTAAAAAATCGGAGCCGGCGCCCCATGAAACCGCCGAAAATCACCGTCCGGTGCCGACTGGAACCGACGCCCGATGCGGAAGCGCGGCTCCGGCGGCAGGCCGAGGTCTGGCAGGCGATGGCGGCAGTGGCCTTAGAGGTAGCGGCAGCCCGCAACATTACGGGGCGGAAGCGTCTGCACGAGGCCGTCTACGGGGAACTGCGGGGGCGGTGGCCGGAGGCGCCCTCGCACTATGCGTATACGGCCATCACAAAGGCGCGGGCCATCTGGAAGTCGTTCCGGCGCCGGCGGCGGCAGGGCCGAACCCGGAAGGCGCGGCCGGAACTCGACGCAAGGCGTCTGCGGCTGTACTTAGACGATGCACACCTCTGGACGCTCGAAGAACGGGACGGGACGTACTTTCTGCGGGTTGCGGTGGAGGGCGCCCGGGGGCGGGACCGGCTGGAGGTGCGGCTGGCAGGGACGGGGTGGCTCCGGCGGCGGCTGGGCGAGG